>CAZUEI010000309.1:0-2933 GCA_964618985.1 uncultured Chloracidobacterium sp. | reverse complement strand
GATCCTTTTTGAAGCTCGGCATCGATCAAGACCTTTAATGACTCGACTCTCATGTCAGCAAACGGCACGGAAACTCCGTTAATAAAAAGCGTCGGTGTAGAACTGAGATTGATTGCCTTGCCGCGGGCAATGTCGGCCTCTACCCTGTTTTTGGCGCCGAAGCCGTTCATGTCGTTTTCCCATTTTGCCACGTCAAGGCCGATCTTTTGGGCATAGCCTTTCCATATTTCCTTGTAGGTTTTATCGGCTGTCCACGTTTTCTGGTTTGAAAAGAGCATGTTCTGCATGTCCCAGAATTTGTTCTGCATCCCGGCGGCAGAAGCGGCAAGAGCAGCCTCGTAAGACTTGTCATGGGCCGCCATCTGGAGCGGAAAATTTCGGAAGATAAAATGTATGCGCGACCCGTAAATAGACTTGATCTCATTCATCGCCGGATGAGCCCCGGCGCACGCTCCGCACTGAAAATCAGCAAATTCTTCAAGTGTCACAGATGCGTTCGGCGAGCCCATCTGTTCGGGCGGCGTCGCTCCCGATGGTGCGTTTGCCGGTATGGTAACCGGCGAAGGTTTAGCAGACGCTGCGGCCTTTGCGGGTGTGTTGCTATTTGCCGTGGACGCGGGCGCAGGTTTTGAAGAATTGTAATACAGCACACCACCGATGACGGCGATAACTAAAACTATGCCAATGATAAGTAACGGAGTTTTGTTCATTTTGTCTTACCTAATTATCTCGACTGGCCGAACAGCAAGCAAATTTATCTTACGGCCTTTATCTTCGTTTTGTTCGTCCGTTTTTCATCCATTATGTCGAGTGTCTCGACAACCTTTGAATAGATCCCGTCGGCGTCAAGCCCGTATTTCGCAAAGAGCAGCTTCGGGTCGCCATGGGTAACGATACGGTCGGGCACGCCCATTCGGACTACTCTTATTTTATCTGATAAAGAGTTTTGTTCAAGTAGCTCCATCACGGCCGAACCGAAACCGCCCGCCAGATACGCGTCCTCTACAGTTACGATAAGCTTCATGCTCCGAGCCAATGCAATTATCAACTCGCTGTCGAGCGGTTTTACAAAACGGGCGTTTATAACGGTCGATTTGATGCCGTCTTTTTGGAGATTTTCAGCAGCCTCAATGGCTGGATAGACCATCGAGCCAAAGCCAAGAATCGCGACATCGCCACCATCGCGAACGATCTCAGCTTTGCCGATCTCGATCTTTTTCGGAGCCGAGCTGATATCGACTCCGAAACCATTGCCGCGCGGATAACGAAGCGCGGCCGGGCCGGGATGTTCGATAGCGGTTAGCATCATGTCACGCATTTCGGCCTCGTCCTTCGGAGCCATCAGGACAATATTCGGATAGCCGCGAAGATATGCGATGTCCAACAGCCCATGATGCGTCGGGCCGTCGGCGCCGACTATTCCGGCACGATCCATAGCAAACGTAACATTCAAATTTTGCAGGCAGACGTCGTGAATTATCTGATCAAACGCCCGCTGCAAAAATGTCGAATATATCGCGGCAACGGGCCTTAAACCTTCGCAAGCCATTCCTGCACAGAATGTCACTGCATGTTGTTCAGCGATCCCAACGTCGAAAGCCCGTTCTGGGAATTGTTCGAGCACCTTGTCAATTCCCGTTCCGTCCGGCATTGCTGCCGTAAGGGCGATGATCTTGTCGTCACTCGCCATCAGCTCGCACATCGTCTCGCCAAAAACCTGCGTGTAGCTAGGCGGTGAAACCTTGCTGGATTTGTACGGCAGTCCTGTCATTGGATCGAACGGCCCGGTCGCGTGATATGCGTAATAGTTCTTTTCGGGATTAGGGAAGCCCTTTCCCTTCGTCGTCAGCGCATGGACGATCACGGGCCCGTCGTCGATCTTTTTGGCCGCTTCGAGAGCCTTAACAAGATCCGGCACGTTGTGTCCGTCAACATAGCCGATGTATTTGAATCCAAGTTCGTTGACTAACGCGCCGGGCAAGACGGCTGCAGCGATCGCGTCTTTGAAAGATTTCGCCGCACGTCGGAGCGAGCCGCCGATGCCGGGTACGCTCTCGAGAGCGTCACCGATCTCTTCTTTAAGGTGGTGGTAACTTTGAGCGTCCTTGATACGGTTTAAGTACCCGTTGATGGAGCCGACCGCCGGAGCGATCGACATTCCGTTGTCATTGAGAAGAACGATCAGCCGCGATTTAAGATGGCCCGCTTGATTGATCGCTTCCATTGCCATACCGCCCGCTACGGACGAATCGCCGATCATTGCGCACACATGAAAATCCTCTTTCTTCTTGTCACGGGCGACAGCCATTCCCAAGGCAGCAGACAACGATGTCGAAGCATGGCCAGCTCCGAATGTGTCATATTCCGATTCGGCCCTACGCAAAAAGCCAGACAGCCCGCCGTATTGCTTGATCGTATGAAGTTCGTCGCGGCGGCCGGTCAAGATTTTGTGAGCGTAAGCCTGATGGCCTACATCCCAGACAAGGCGGTCTTTCGGCGTGTCAAAAACGTAGTGCATCGCGACCGCCAGTTCGACCGCGCCGAGGCTTGCGCCCGTATGCCCGCCGACACGCGAACACGTGTCGATAATGAATTGCCGCACTTCGTCAGCGACTTCCTGCAGGTCCTCGACACGTAACTCGCGCAGGTCAGCGGGCGAATTTATTTCAGATAAGAATCTCATGTGAAAAACCGTCGATAAATAATACTCAAATGTCGCATTTTAGCTTGCCCAAACGCAAATGTTAAATCGCCAGTGGTCTTTTGATTTGCCTTACCAGCATACGATCCAGGATAAGCCAATGTTCTGCTTTACATTACCTTTACAAAAACGTCTGAGAAAAGGTTAAACTAATTCCCCACAGCGCGCGTCAAAAGAAACGAAAGCGGAAAGCTTTGAATAAATATAAAGAGGTACAAAAATGTCATTGATA
>CAZUEI010000308.1:0-2938 GCA_964618985.1 uncultured Chloracidobacterium sp. | reverse complement strand
TGTTTGGCTCAAGAACCGTCATGGAATTGAACGGCGTAAAATGCCTGCCGCTTGAAGTAATAGACCGTGATAATAAAACCATCGCCCACACGCGCACCTTTGGGCACACGATGAGCAATTTTCGCGATATAAAAAACGCCATTTTTTATTTCACGACCCGAGCGCTCGAAAAGATGCGCTGGAACGACCTCGCCGCCAAAAGCGTGACCGTATTTTTACAGACCGACCGTTTTCGCCCTGTGCCTAAATACTATTCGGCCGCTTACACCTACAATTCGATCTACCATTCCGACGTGACCAGCGAGATATACGATTGGGTTTCGCTGTGTCTCGACAAGACATTCCGCCACGGCATGCAATACAAACGTGCCGGAATTGTTTTAGGCGAACTGGTGTCCACCGGCATAATCTCCAACCGGCTTTTCAAACAGCGCGATTTCGAACGCCGTCATCGCCTCGTCAAATCAATGGACGAGCTTAATATGCGTTACGGACGCGACGTCGTCCGCTTTGCCGCTCTCAATGAAACCGGCGGCTGGCAAAGCAACAGTACGCATCGAAGCAATGACGAAAATCATACCGTCGGCCGCGACAATCTCGGACTCGGGGTCACTTTCAGCAAATCGATCAGGTTCCTCTAACTCATGTTGCAGAAGCCAACACACACTGATTCACATATTGCAAAAAAGATTACTGCGAATATTTTCACTACATACTGCGAAAAATCACGCGGCGTAGAAGTTTCTAGTGTCAGATGGACGTACTAAATCTATTAGAATCATCACTACCCATCGAAAAGAAAGTAGCCTGCATGGCACCAACTTTGCACTTCTAAAATGGAGGTTCTTAACCATTGAAACATTAGTTTTGAGGTATGTGAACCTTTGTAAAATAAGGAGGTGAGTAAAATGAAGAAAAAGATTTTTATGTGTTTATTGGCGCTAGCGGTAGTCGCGTCCATGGCCGGCATGTCCCAAGGGTATCCCTTAACGGCAGCGTTGAATTCGATGCAGGTTGCTCCATCAAACAACTCAACCGCGCGTGGCAGCTGTAAGATTGATAGTCATTGGGGGGACTTTGGTGCGCATTTCGACCTGAATTGTGATTTTATCGGATTGTCAGGTCCCCTGATAGATGCGGATGTTCGCTACGCGTGGCCAGGTCAAAACGGAGAGGGTATTTGTCTCGGACGACAAGTTATGGTATCGCTTCCAAACACGGGTAGTGGAAACGTCTCCATCACTTGCGCCTCAGATCACTGGTTCAATTCTTGGACGACCAAATATTATTATGTTGTGCTGCAAACGGCGAATTTCCCCGACGGGGAAATTCGCGGACAGATCAAGCCCGCCACTCTTGATTCCGATGTGGACGGCGATGGCCTCACGGATGCATTTCTCTATCGTCCAAGTGATGCCAGTTCCTACGCCCTCTGCAGCATTAACAACAAGACAATGGAACAACAATTTGCGGGGCTGACGACCGATTCAAAACCGTTTTTAGCGGATTTTGACGGTGACGGAATTGCGGATCATAGTTTCACACGCATCAATTCAAAGAGCGGGATGATGACGACAATTTACGTTCAGAGCAGGGATAACACGGTGAGAGAGGTGCAATGGGGAAATGCAGATCTTGGCGACCAAACAACATTTGGCGATTATGACGCCGATCGCAAGATTGACGTTGCAGTTTTCCGTCCATCAGAAGGCATCTGGCACATTCTGCAAAGCTCCAACAATCAGCAGCGTTATGAGTACTGGGGCAGAACCAACGACAAAGCTTGTCCGGGCGATTATGACAAAGACGGCAAGACCGATCTGTGTGTCGTTCGAGACGAGAATGGTCAGTTGGTTTGGCACATTAGGCGCAGTTCAGACAATCTAACCTTGGCAGTTAATTGGGGACTTTCGACCGACACAATCTTCCCTGACAGCCCTGTAGATGTTGATGCCGACGGCGCCAACGATATCTTGGTATCGCGCGATGAAACGGGACAAAGAGTTTATTACGCGTTGCGAAGTTCAAATAATACCTTGTTTGTTCTGCCGTGGGGGTTATCGAGCGACAAGATCAAGATCGGAGATTATGACGGCGATGGAAAAACTGATTTCGCTGCGTTAAGAGAAGTCAATGATCAATTGGTCTGGTTCGTCAGACAAAGTTCAAACGGGCAAATGCGTTTGTTTTATTGGGGTTTGCCAGGCGATGTATAGGCCAGTGCGATCGGAAAATAAATATGCGTAAGTTAGTGCAGAGAAAACCTTTCACGTTTTCTCTGCACCCTCCGCGTTCTCCACGGCGAAATCTTTTCTTTCAGGGCGCATATGCGGGAACAAAATAACGTCGCGGATGGAATGCTTGTTGGTAAGAAGCATCACAAGGCGGTCAACACCGATACCGATACCCGCGGCTGGCGGCATGCCGTAACTGAGGGCCCGGATGTAGTCTTCGTCGAGGATCATCGCCTCTTCGTCGCCACGCTCACGTTCGGACATCTGATCGATGAAGCGGTCATACTGCTCCTTTGGATCATTCAGCTCGCTAAAACCGTTCGCGACTTCCATACCGTTAATGAACAGTTCAAAACGCTCTGCGATGTTTGGATTCACCGGCGAGGCTTTCGAAAGCGGTGAGATCGACTTAGGATAATCGATGATGAACGTTGGCTGGATCAAATTCGGCTCGACGTGCTCGTCAAACGCCGTAACGATATTGTCGTCATCGACTTCCACGCCCGGTGCATATTTTGCGATAGCCTCACGCATCGATATTCGCTCGAACTTAGTAAAATCTATCTCGTTGCCTTCGTAAGCTATCGTCAATCCACCCGTCGCTTTTTGCACCGACTGACTCATCAACTCTTCGCAGAAGTTCATCATCCCCTCGACGTCCAAGTACGCACAGTAGAATTCGAGCATAGTGAATTCGGGGTTAT
>CAZUEI010000307.1:0-2952 GCA_964618985.1 uncultured Chloracidobacterium sp. | reverse complement strand
TAGTTGAGACCGCTGAAGAGACCGGCACCGACCTGATAGTTATGGGTTCACACGGATACAAAAGTTGGGAAAGGTTACTGCTCGGTTCGGTATCGAATTCGGTTGTTCATCACGCTCCGTGTTCGGTTATGGTCGTGCGAAAGACTGCAGAATAGGACGTCAAGTAAATGTCCGTTCAACAGATCACGATCAATTCGCGGAAGTATGATCAAAGCATAAGACGAACTTGGACGTGCAATCTGATCGAGCGAAACGATTCCCTGATCATGTTGGTGGGCGAGTTTGATCGTGACGTCGAACATCCCGGACTCGGTTCAATCAGCCGCGGCACTCTCTCTTACGAATATTATTGGCACGACCGCTGGTATAACATCTTTCGCTTTCACGAGCCTGACGGTGCGCTCCGAAATTATTACTGCAACGTCGCAATGCCGCCGACTTTAGCTAACGGCGTTCTTGATTATGTAGATCTCGATATTGACATAGTGGTTTGGCCGGATCGTAAATACGAAGTGGTCGATCGCGACGATTTTGAGCGCAATGCGTTGAAGTATGGTTATACAGAAGACGTGCGGCGGCTAGCGGAAATCAGCGTTGACGAACTTATTCGAATGATCGAACGCGGCGAACTTCCAAAAGGTGAATGAAGTTTCGCAACATTGCGCGTTAATTTGCGTTACTATTGGATAATTCCTGTTCCATAAATTATAGCTTTGGAGGATCGCAAGTGAAAAGTAAAGTATTTTTTGTGCTGGTATTTTGGGGATGCGTTTCTTGTGTTTTGTCGCAATCGCCTACATCTGGAAATCGTCCTCCGGCCGATCCGATGTCTGCAATGTCGGCGGACCTGAGCAGGATTTCGACTTCGGTCCAAACGCTTAGCGCGACCTTAAAGGCTTTTGTAGATAAGTTTGAGAAAGTAAACGGACTGACGCTGACTGAAAAACAGCAAAAATTAATTCTTGGAATGGAACTCCTAACGCGCACCGAACTCCGCGTCGTGACACTTCAAAAATCGCAGATCGAATTGACAGAAAAACTAAATTCGACACGCAGCCGTCTTAGCCAGGTTGAGAGCGATCTTCGCCCGCGAAACATTAATAACAGCACGACTTACGCGGGCACGACCGAAACAGAAGAGCTTAGGGAGAGCAGACGGGCAAAGCTGGAGAGTGAGCGCACCAACCTTTCGCAACTGCAAACTCAGATACAAGGCAATCTCGCCGAGACGGGCCAGGTTTTGCGCGATGCACAGGCGCTTGCCGAACGTCTGCGGCGAATGTTTCTGCCGCAGATAGAGCGCGAATTTTACGAATAGCAATAGAAGTTAATTCGGCAGGATGCGCAGAATATAGCTGCAAATACTTATCGGCGTTCCGGCGGTAACGGGCACGCGCTGACCGGCGGGCAGGTCGTAATTATTTACTTCGGCGGCATTCTTTCCCTCGTTGACGGCCCAAAAATTTCCCTCACCGTCAGTTATCAGCATCAAATGGCGGCGGCTGATCTCGACGTCGCCTGAGAGCGAAATATCGACCGGTTTAGTTTTTGAGCCGCGGCCGATGACGATCTCTCTTTGAAAGATCGGAACGACATTTTGCCTGATGTTGTTGCGCCAGATCTCGAGGCGGTAAAGCTCGGCCATTCGGGATTTGACCTGCGTCATTTCCTCACGTTCGGCGCCCTGAAGCGGTTCGGCTTGTAGAATATTTGGCTGCTGAAAATTCACGGGCGTTGGGATCAAAGTCCGCAGATCTTTAGGCTTGGCGGTAGACGAATTAATATTCGGATCGGTCGGCGAAGCCGTTTTTGTGGCGGTTTCGATCGACATTGGTTTTGGCCGCGATAAAACTCCCGTTTTGCTGGCCGCCGCATCTTCCCAACCGTGCGAGACGCGAACGTCGCCTTTCTCCAATGTTCCATCGATACGCAGTTCTATGGTAAAGGATTTGGTCTCGAGTTTTTTCCGGCCGGCGATCTCTTTGGCACGCTCGCCGAGAATGTGATACAGGCCCTGCTCCAAACCTTTTCGCTTAATTCCCTGCCATTCCTTGTCATCGTCCTCGTTGAGAAAGATCGTATATTCGCTCGGAATGATCGTAGTTCCCTGCGGCAGTGGGACCATTTCAGCCTGCATCACGCTCTCGACCGCGCGTGCGATCTTGACGATAAATTCCTCGGCCTTGCTGCGCGGTTTGACCTGCGCGTCACGAGCGGCCTGTTCTAAAACGCGCTCGGCGCTGTCGCCGTCGATCCACTGCCTGACTTTTTCTAATACGCTCAATTTTTTTAGTTGTCGATGTCGATATACTTTCCGTTCAGCCAGCCGCGAGTCGCATTAAGGCGCGCGGGCGGATCGCTTCGCTGTTCGATCACATCAACTTGATACCAATTATTCCGGGAATTTACAATTCTCACCTTTGAATTTTTTGTGACCAGGCCGATCGGGTCGTTGTCCGCGCTCGGTGAAGGCCGCAAATAAATATCGGTGTTTGCCACAGCCGTTTGCGTCTTAAAAGGGTTGCGAAACTCCGGCAAAATGCCGCGCCCACGCATATAACTGGCCGTGCTGTAAAGTATGCCTGTAAAAAGGCTAAGGAATATCATGAATACGGCAACGCGTCGAAGTTTCGTTCCCTTCCTCGGTTTAACACCGGCAACCTGTTTGTCATTAAGGGCGGAAACGCGAGTGTCATCGAGCGTGCCGTTGATCATCTCGCCATTTTTATTTTGAAATTGTCTGTCCGAAAGTGCACGCCCCTTAACAGTAGCGTTTCCGCCCGCATCGCTACGACCTACTACAGCGGCTGTTTCCGCAATTTCCTCAAAATGCGGTTCTGCCGGCGCGAAAGGCGTGTAGCCTCGGTCAGCATGCGGCTGCGGTGGAATGTTGCGTGTAAAGACCTGAGTGTCGGCGATCCTGCCCGCGACAGTGGCACGCTCACTGATGAT
>CAZUEI010000306.1:0-2957 GCA_964618985.1 uncultured Chloracidobacterium sp. | reverse complement strand
GCCTGAGCCAGTCTAATCTCCGGCGCGTCACTGCCTTTCGCGCTTGCCTTTTGGGTGGCAGTAATTGCCCGGTCCATCCATTGTTGATCACGCTCAAAGAAGTAGTAAAACTGAGTACAAACATGGGCGAGCCCGGCGTGTGCCAGCGCGAAATCAGGATCGAGGGCCACGGCGCTCTCATACATCTGAAGAGCGAATTGCAAGTCCTGACGTGCGACGCGACGGGCATAATTCCTTCCGCGAAGATAGAGGTCGTAAGCCTGAAGATTCTCGGTCGGTTTCGCGGCCAGCGCCTGCTGTTCCTGGGGTGAAAGGGTTATCCTAAGCGCAGCGGCGATCTTTGATGCGATCTCATCCTGCACCTCGAAAATGTCTTCCATCTCGCGGTCGTAACGCTCAGACCAAAGAGGAAAATCCGTCGCGGCGTCAATGAGTTGAGCGTTAATACGTAGCCGTGCTCCTGCGCGGCGCAGGCTGCCGGTCAACACGTACGATGCTCCCAGTTCCTGTCCAACCTGTCCGGCAGTCACCGGTTTATCGCGATAGGCAAGCACCATCGCGCGAGAAAATGTCTTGAGCCGCTTGATCTTTGACAACTCAGTAGTGATGTCCTCGGTAATGCCGTCGCGGAGGTATTCGTCCTCCTTCATCCCGCTCAGATTCTCGAAATAGAGAACCGCAATGGAATGCTCGTGAACCGCCTGCGGAGCCCGCGTACTGTGGATCGCGCTTGATTCGCCGGAGTGCCGGCCGGAATCTAGATCGCGTTTCAATCTCTTTAGCGCAGTCTTAAGATCGGTCGCACTCTGATACCGCAGGTCACGGTCCTTTTCCAAAGCCTGCCCGATGATGCGGCCAAGCTCTGCCGGCAATGATGGGTTGATCTCATTTATTGGTGCGGGGTCTCTATTGAGAATGGAATCGAATACTACGGCCGATGTGTCTCCCTGAAACGGCATTGTCCCGGTCGCCATTTGATAAAGAACAGTTCCGATAGAAAACAAGTCGGTCCGGGCGTCGGTTATCTCGCCGCGAGCCTGTTCCGGCGACATGTAGGCAACTGTTCCCATGGTCGCACCGGCTGATGTCAGCTCGTCCGCGATCGCCGTCGGGACATTAGATGCAGCTTCCGGTTTCTGTCTATCTATCTTTGCCAGGCCGAAGTCTAATATCTTCGCCTGCCCACGCGAGGTAACAAAAATGTTCGCTGGCTTGAGATCGCGATGGACGATGCCCTTGGAATGTGCTGATTCAAGCGCATCTACGATCTGCACGCCGAGCTTCAGCACCAGATCAATGTCCATTGTGCCGTTACGAATGCGATCTGCAAGCGACTCGCCATCGAGCAGTTCCATGACGATAAAATGCTCCGATTCGTGCTGCTCGATGCCGTGAATGGTGCAGATATTCGGATGATTGAGCGACGAGGCTGCCCGTGCCTCTCGCTGAAACCGCTGCAGAAGATTTTCGTCGCCGGCCAGCGCGGGTGTCAGGAATTTCAGCGCGACGTGGCGGCCCAAATTGGTATCTTCGGCCTCATATACGACGCCCATCCCGCCTTCGCCAAGCTGCGAGGTGATGTGATAATGCGAGATGGTCTTTCCAAGCATAGAAATGCCTCCGGATCAAGAATAAATCTGAATGTTGTGAGCTACGATATTAGTATAGCCGAAATTAGCAAATCGTAAATAGTAAATCGTAAATAGTTATGAGAATGGCTTTTTCTATCTACGATTTACTAATTGATCTGTATCGGAAACGGCACAAAACACAGCGCAAATATCACCAGAGTTAGAAATGCTATGAATTTGCGTTTTGTATCGAGTGGCGTTTGATCCCACGGCGTCGGGTGACGAATCTTCATCATGATCGCCAGTATTACAGCGATCAAAAATCCACTCGGGCTGCCGTAAAAATACATTCCTAAAACCGACAAAATAGCCATCACCGGAAACGCAATGCGACCTGTCCATTTATGCACCTTTTCGCCAAACACGGCATAGATCGCATGACCGCCGTCGAGTTGGCCTGACGGAATTAGATTCAACGCCGTCACCAAGAGCCCGACCCAAAAGGAAAAATAAAACGCATTCCCGATCCCAAATTTAAGATCAATACCAAAACCCATCGCGAATAATCGCATCAGCAAAGGATCGGTAAAGGTCAGAGTCCCTTGCGTATTACCGAGCTGCTCCGGCGTCACAACACGCATCGTGGCGAGGCCGATCAACGCGACCGGTATCAATGCAATAAAACCTGCGATCGGTCCGGCGACGCCGATGTCAAAAACAGCCCGACGTGACGGCATGGGTGAAAGTATCTTTATAAACGCCCCGAAAGTTCCCGCCGGCCCGATCATAGGCGGCGTCGGCAAAAAAAATGGTAGCGTCGCATCAACTCTATAAATTCGGCATGCGATGTAATGCCCCATTTCATGGCAGATCAAAATGAACAATAACGAAAGTGAAAAACTAAGACCGTAGATCAAATTTTCTGATGTTGCAAAAAGGTTGCTGACGGCGTCGATGATCAGCAACGCATATCGCATTGGCAATGAAAAAAGTAACTGCAAAAGCTCGGCTGCCGTTTGAGGATCTGCATCGGGCATCGTGTTGTAACGGCCAAATGGGAACAACGTACCCGCAAGAGTTGTGGTACAAAACGTGACACCAAGCAACAGAATGTGCTTTATCCATGTTTGGACGGTCGGTTTCATCACCGTTCGGCCATGATAAAGAGATTCAATTGCTTCGGGGTTTTTCATCGGCGGGTCAACAAAAAGATCGCAGCTCGCACGAGGCCCATAAAGGCATCTCCTCACGATCTACGATCGATAAATTAATGATACTAAAAAATGTGTGGCCTATCCTACAGCTTTTGCCGAAAGCTCTTTGCCGGGCTTGAATCTGATGGTCTTACCCGCCGGGATCGGAACTTCTTTGCCCGTCCGGGGATTG
>CAZUEI010000305.1:0-2962 GCA_964618985.1 uncultured Chloracidobacterium sp. | reverse complement strand
GGGCAGTTTAAGATTTTTTACAATTCAGACGGCATTCCGGCTGGAACTATACCGGATCTATTTGTGGACAGCGAAAAACGTCTGTGGATCGCAAGTAGTTCCGCTGGATTGCTTCGTCTGGACGATGTTAATGTAGAACAATTGAATCTCGTCCGCTACACAACTAACGAAGGACTATCAACTCCGGGGGCAGTATGCGTAACGGAAGACGAATTTGGGCGCATTTACGCCTGTACGGCGCGCGGGCTTGACCGGCTGAATACTGAAACCGGACAAGTCGAAAATTTTACGACCGCTGATGGCTTGCCGAATAGTTATCCCCAATATTCTTTTCGCGACCGTCATAACGATTTGTGGTTTGGAACGACGGATGGATTGGCACGTTTTGTTCCCGAACCTGAAAGACAGCGCAAACCGCCCAATGCTTTGATAACGGGTTTACGTGTTGTAGGCGAACCGCAGGCGATCTCGATCTTGGGTGAAAGCGCAATTCCGCAGCATGAACTCACGTCAGACCAGCGGCAAGTGACTGTCGATTTTGTCGGCTTAGGGGCGAGCTTAGGTGAAAAGCTAAAATACGAATATCGTTTTGGCGAAGCCGAGTGGATCCAAACAGCGGAAAGGACTGTTAATTTTGCGAATCTTGATTCCGGAGATTATCAATTTGAAGTCCGCGCTCAAACGGCCGACCGGCTCTACAGCCCGAGCGCGACACTTGCATTTCGCATTGCGGCTCCGATTTGGCAGCGTTGGTGGTTTATAGCCGCTCTTTTCGCATTAACTGCTTTTTTGATTTACGTCTTTTATCGTTATCGGCTGACACGCCTTTTGGAAATGGAACGAATTAGGACGCGAATCGCCACCGATCTGCACGATGACATCGGAGCCAACCTAACGCGCATCGCGCTTTTGAGCGAGGTCGCCAATCAACAAACGCAGGCCGGCGCCGGAAATGGAAAGCGAAATTTGCTGCCCTCGATCGCCGACATTGCCCGCGAATCGGTCGCTTCGATGAACGACATAGTTTGGGCAATTAGTCCCGACCACGACAGCCTTTTAGACCTTACGCGGCGAATGCGCCAACACGCCGAAGATGTTTTTGCATACCGCGACATTGATCTGGAATTCCATGCGCCCTCGCCGGATAATGAACTGAAATTGAGCGTCGGTGTCCGGCGCGATCTGCTTTTAATCTTCAAGGAAGCTGCCAACAACACGGTAAAGCACTCCGCCTGCACAAAAGTGATGATAGATTTTAGCTGCAAAAATTCAATTTTGAGTTTGCGGATAAAAGATAACGGTAAAGGTTTTGACGGCGATCTCGAAAGTGACGGGCAAGGACTGAGGAGCATGATGCGTCGAGCAAAGGCGCTTGGCGGAAAATTGACTATTGGTTCTCGGAAAGGTGCGGGAACAGACATTAAGTTTGTAATGTCTCTGCCGAAAGCGGGTTTTGAGTCCCGCCTTTAGGCGACGCTCAAAACTTTACCTACTCAACAGAGCAGGCGACACGGCGAATTTTACCCGATAAATTAAACGTAGAGTGATCTTAACAGCTGAATCATCGAAAGTAACCGAAACGCCAATGCGCGTTGTTCTGATCGAGGATCTGCGTGACATACGTGAAGGATTAACGGCATTGATAAACGGCACTGCCGGTTTCGAGTGTGTTGCAAGCTATGGAATGATGGAAACGGCATTGGCGCGTATCGAACATGAGAGGCCGGATGCAATTCTGACCGATCTGGGATTGCCGGGAATGAGCGGCATCGAGGGCATTGCCCGAATGCGAGAAATTTTCCCGCATGTGCCGATCATTGCTCTCACTATCTATGACAATGACACGGAAATCTTTAACGCCTTATGTAACGGTGCGAACGGTTATTTGTTAAAGAACACGCCACCCGCAAGATTGCTCGAAGCATTAAAAGAAGCTGTTGACGGCGGTTCACCGATGTCGCCGCCGATCGCCGCCCGCGTCGTCGAACTTTTTAGGACATTTCGCCCGCCCGAACAAGCTGCTTATCATTTAACGCCGCAGGAAAATACCCTTCTAAAACTATTGATCGAGGGCCATCACAAAAAAACAGCCGCCCGTGAAATGAGTATCTCGTTTCACACCGTTTCTTTTCACCTCAAAAATATCTACGAAAAACTGCAAGTGCACTCAAAGACCGAAGCCGTCGCCAAAGCACTACGCGAAAAGATCGTTTAGTTTCATACTTTTATTCTGCCTACCCAAATGTGTAGTTACGCAGTTGTTCTTCATCTGCCACACTCGCCGTGTGAACCTTCAATGCAACCGGTAATTCCGCCTATTCGAACATAGGATCGGAGAAAAATCTCGTAGATAGGAGAAAAAATAGTGAGAAACAAATTTTTTAGTAGATATCAATTTCTATTGATAGCGACCCTGATCCTGATGAGCGCAGCGTCTATCGCAGCACAAACGACGGCATTCACATTTCAGGGACGTTTGAACACCAGCGGAAATCCGGCGTCAGGCACTTACGAAATGCAGTTTCAGTTGTTTGACGCGGTAAATGGCGGTGCTCAGATCGGAGCGACCGTTACCGATCCGAATGTCGCCGTTGTCAACGGGGTGTTTACAACCACCCTCGATTTTGGCGGAACAGCTTTTGACGGTTCGGCACGATTCGTCGAGATCGGCGTGCGCACCGCAGGAAATCCCGATCCGTTCACAATTCTCACCCCGCGCCAAACCATAAAGTCCTCGCCTTACTCCATTCAGTCAAAAAATGCTGCGACGGCTGATGGTCTTTCGGCGAACTGCGTCAATTGCGTGACCAGCGGGCAAATTCAGAGCATTGACGGATCGCAGGTTACAGGTGCGATTCCCCCGGCAAGCGTTCCTTCGGGCAGCAATAATTACATTCAGAATGCAGCGGTGTTTCGCGGCGAGGGCAAAATCATGGAACCCCACCCGGATGGGCTGGCCGAT
>CAZUEI010000304.1:0-2980 GCA_964618985.1 uncultured Chloracidobacterium sp. | reverse complement strand
TGATAACGCGGGGGATTTGGCTGGTCCTTTTGGAGTTTACCGTTGTTCGAATAGGGGTTACGTTCAATCTGGATTACAGCGCAGGTATGTTTGGACAGGTGATCTGGGCGATCGGAATATCAATGATCGTTATGGCCGCGCTGATCTATTTGCCGTTGAGACTGGTCGGAGCTATCGGAATTGCGATGATCTTGTTTCACAATTTGCTAGACGGCTTTCAGGTTCCGTTCGAGGCCGCAAATTTTGGACAGGCGATCTGGATCATTCTTCATCAACCGGGAACTGTACAACTCTTCGGCGGTGCGTCAAGCGTTTTTTTCTTATATCCGCTTATACCCTGGGTCGGCGTGATGGCTGCCGGCTTTGCAGTCGGCGCTATTTATTCTTGGCCGACCGAGCGGAGGCGGAAAGTACTTTTAGTATTGGGCAGCGCATCGGTGATCCTGTTTATCATCCTCAGGTTTGTGAATATCTATGGCGACCCGACGCCCTGGGGCATGCAAGAGACAACTGCGTTCACTATTCTTTCATTTCTAAACGTAACTAAATACCCGCCGTCGCTTCTGTTTCTATTAATGACCTTAGGGCCGGCAATGATCGTCCTTGCTATCACCGATCAAATCAACGGAAAAGCAATATGGCAGCGTATCGCGATCATATTTGGACGGGTGCCGATGTTCTTTTACTTGCTCCAGTTCCCTGCCGCTCACGCGATGGGCATCATTCTGAGCTATCTCGCGGGTAAAGATACCTCATATTTATTTCAGGGTTTTGCAACACCTCCGCCCGATGATGCTGGATTTTCACTCGGTGTGACTTATTTGGCATGGATCGCCGGGCTGATCATTTTGTATCCGCTCTGCTACTGGTGGTGTAATTTGAAGCGGAGGAATAAACACTGGGCGCTTAGTTACCTGTAGACTACTCCATCTCGCTTTCGTCTATATCAAAATTTGCATAGACCTTCTGGACGTCGTCGTTGTCGTCGATGGCTTCGTAGAGTTTCATCATCGAACGGGCGTCGCCCCCTTCGAGGCGGATGTAATTTTGCGGAATCATTGAGATCTCGGCTGCCTGTGGTTCTATGCCGGCGGCTTTTAGCGCGTCGTTGACGGCATCGAAACTTTCGGGCGAAGAAAATATTTCAAAAACATCTCCTTCGTCCTGCATGTCGTCGGCGCCGGCTTCGATGGCGATCTCGAAGAGTTCGTCTTCGCCTTTGGCGGCTTTATCAACCACAAAATAACCCTTCTTATCGAACATCCACGCGACAGAACCAGCTTCGCCGAGGTTGCCGCCATTCTTTGAAAAGATGTGTCGAAGCTCGGCGACCGTGCGGTTGCGGTTGTCGGTCATCGTCTCGACCAGCACGGCTACGCCGCCGATGCCGTAGCCCTCGTATGTGATCTCGTCATAAGCCGCGCCTTCGAGCTCACCGCTGCCGCGTTTGATGGCGCGGTCAATGGTGTCGTTCGGCATATTTACTGCCTTTGCATCCGAAACAGCCTTGCGGAGCCGTGCGTTCGCGTCAACGTCGCCGCTGCCGCCGGTGCGTGCCGCGACGGTGATCTCTTTGATCATCTTGGTAAAGATCTTGCCGCGCTTGGCATCTGTCGCGCCTTTTTTGTGCTTGATTGAGTGCCACTTTGAGTGTCCTGACATTTGATAAACACCTTTATTTTGTTGAACTAAAATCGAATAGATGAATATATCACGCCAGTTTTTAGCGTGCAAAATGCCCAACTTGATCCGTCCATCGAATCTCCCTGATATGCGGCTTGTCGCGCAAAACATTTTGGATAAGATCACAGAGATTAGATCGAAGTGGTGAATCTTTCGACCCGAACATCCATTTACGCTCTTTCTCGACCGTTATCAGCCAATCCGCCTGATCGTCTCCGATAGATTTGTCCATGATCGCGCAGCCAACAACAAATTTCTCGCCGCCTGCGTCAGCCAAAACGGTCCAGCCCCAGCCGTCTTCAAATGGTTCACCGAAAGTGAATTCATGGCCGGCACATGCATCGATCAGCCACTCGGCAAGATCTTTGCCAAAAGGTTTTGTATCCTTGCTTTCAAAAATATCCGTCGTAAATGAGATCTGGCTTTTCATTTGATCAATTCCTCAAACCTCGATTGTGACAGGTTTGCGATCTTTATTTTCTTGCTCTTTGAAGTTTCACCAGCGACGATCTCGACATCGCTCTTTGAAACCCGGAATTTCTTTGCCAATAGTTTGATCAATTCGGCATTAGCAGCGCCGTCAACAGGCGGTGACGCGAGCCGAACTTTCAGAGAGCCATCATGCTCGCCGACTATCTCACTCCGCGACGCTCGGGGCACAACACGAACATTAAATGTCACGCCTGTTGCATCTTCAGTCAGTCTCATCGCATGTTCATGTTATTGACTCACGAATGCCCTCAGCACCAGCAATTGCAAAAAATTTATCAATAGCAAAACGATCATCGCCGAGATGTCGAACATTCCGATCGGTGGTATCAAACGCTGAACGGGCAGGATGATCGGATCGGTCACTTTCATTACAAAGCCTAGAAATGTTTTCCGCGTAAAGACGAACCAGAACGAGATAAACCTTATAAAGATAAACAGTATCAATATGCTGAGCAGCCCGTAGAGCACATAACCGATAATGACCTTTGGATTTCCCGCCACGACGCCGCTGGTGAGTCCGTCTATGATAAAAAAAGTATTGCCCACGATCTGAGTAAAAAAATAAGTCAAAACCAATCCGATAAACATCGTCAATAGCGGCGCCCAACGAGTGTTGATCCCATACATCGCGAAAAATCTCGCCGCCGGATAAACCCATCTCTCCGTAACCTTTCGCACCTTAAACCCAAATCTGCCGATTTTGCCGAACGGGTTCGGATCGGTGTAGCTAAATATCATTCGCAAAATAAGCATGCCGAGAAAGACACCAAACAGCGACCAGACGATCAAGAAAATAACTGGATAA
>CAZUEI010000303.1:0-3005 GCA_964618985.1 uncultured Chloracidobacterium sp. | reverse complement strand
GCCTTGGCGGGATGGACGGGATGGTCGGTACGAGGCTGTTTTCATTGGAAGCGCGAGATGCAGGAAATGACCGATAGCACAGTTCTCATTCGTCCAAGGTTCCCGGAAGAAAAGTTGATTTCAATCGACCGAATCCGGGTACTAAGACCCCGTTCATCGTCAATAGGTTCCCGCTATACACCAGATTTCCGTTCGCTGCCTGTACGAGAGAATTAATTTCTCCTCCGCCCGGGCCTTCGACCCGTGTCAGAATTGCATTAAAGGAAAGATCGACGGCGCCATTATTTGCCAAGCGGGCGATAGTTCTGCGCGTAGTGCCGCCGATGCTTGAAAATCCACCGGCGACGATGATCCTGCTGTCTCGTTGAACAATTATTGAACTGATCATGTCAGAAAAGAATCCTATGCCGACCTGGCCCGGGTTGAAGCTTGCGTCGGCAGTTCCATCAATATTCAGCCGCATAAGCACCGGACGGCCCGAAGAACTCCAGGTTCCGCCGATCAGGAGTTTTCCATTCGGTTCGAGTGCAAGCGACCGGACGTAGTATGGAGTTGAATTAGGAGCGGTAGGGAGCTGAAAAGTTCCATCGACCGCGCCGTCGGATTCAAGCTGCGCGACGGTCGCAGGTGAAGTTGCGCCGGCGAGTTTGAAGTCTCCTCCGACCGCGATCTTTCCGTCGGGCCGTACAACGATAGCATTGAAGTAGACGTTGCTATACGTGCCGTCCAGCGCGACCTGAAAACTGGTATCCAGGCTTCCGTCGCTATTGAGACGGGCAATACCCGACCGCGCTATGCCATTCACGGTGACGAAGTGTCCCCCTATCAGGATCTTGCCGTCAGCAAGCAGAACCAGCGCAAAGATATCAAGACTACCGGAGCCGTTCCAGGTGAGTACCGGATTAAAGCTCTGATCGCGCTGTCCATTAGCCTCGAGACGGGCGAGAGCCTTTTGGGTTTGTCCATTCACCGTGCCAAAGGCCCCGCCGATAAGGATCCTTCCGTCGGGTTGCAGCGCGATCTTATTGACATCCCGAAACCCGCTCGATTGGGGTATTCCACTATCGATCACGGTGTTGAACGTGTCATCCAGAGTCGAGTCCGGGTTAAAGCGCGCGATCCTTCCCCGCAATACTCCGTTGGCCCGAGTGAAACTCCCCGCGACAAGGATCTTGCCATCCGGCTGCATAGCGGTCGTGTTGCAGTAACTGGTCAGATCCCCAAATTGCGGGGTAAAGGATTGATCAACACTGCCGTTCGCCTCGATCCGCGCGAGGTGTTCGAGGATCGTTCCGTTGATCAGGGTGAAGTTGCCAAATACGAGCAGTCGCCCATTTTCCAATGCGGCAAACCCGTACATAAAGCCTTCATAGGTAAACGGAATGAATGACTGATCGAGCGTCCCGTTTGAATTCAAACGCGCCATCTGATTTCGAGGTACGCCATTTACAGATGTAAATGCCCCGAAAATAAATGACCGGCCGTCCTCCTGAGCGGTAACGGAGGTCACGCTCCCGGTCCCGTTAACCACCATGCTGAACGACTGATCGAGGCTGCCGTCAGGGTTGAGCCGCGCCAGATTTTGATTCACCAGAATGCTGTTTACGCGGATCTCAAACGAACCGGCAATGAAGACCTTTCCATCCGCTTGCAGTGTCGCGGTCTGAATGCTGTTCAACGGCGAAAAGGCCGGCAGCACGAAGCCCGTGTCCAAACTGCCGTCGTTGTTGAGTTTTACAAACCAATCCTTTAAGACCCCATTGATCCGGTAGAAACTTCCCTGTAGAAATACTTTGCCGTCAGATGTCGCAAGAATTGTCGTGATCGGAAATGTGACGAATGTCGAGATCGATACGGCAAAGGATGTATCCAGCGTTCCATCTGTATTCAGGCGAGCGACTGTGCCGCGGCTTGTTCCGTTGTAAGAGCTAAAATTGCCCCCGAGCAGTATCTTTCCATCCAGCTGCAGGGTCATGAGGCTTACCTCATTATTAAAGCCCGTCCCCATGATAAAGGATGAGTCCAGCGATCCATCGGGATTTAGGCGTGCGATATTATTCGCTACGGAGTTATTTACAAAATTAAAGGTTCCGGCGATCAGTATTCTGCCGTCAGGCTGCACCGCTACCCGCCTGATGATCGGGTAATAAGTGTACTGGGACGTGCTCCGCAGGGTAATGTTTATAGAATCGTCAAGAGTTCCGTCAGACGTCAGCCGGGCGAGATTGACCCGAATTTTTCCGTTAGCTACCTTAAACATTCCTGCGGCGAGTAGATCGCCGCCCGGCAAGGTTGCGACATGGCTCACGCCCGCACTGTTAGAAGGTGTCCGCGACAGTATCGGCGAAAAACTAAAATCCGGAGAGCCGTCTCCCAGTGCTTGAGGTCCCGGCGTAGGAGTAGGGGAAGGCGTAATCGTAGGGCTAGCTGGTACAAGTTCCGGCTGCGTCCTTAGGACCTGTGAACTTACGCCCGTTATCAGGCAAAGGCAGAGCACGACCGCCCGAATCATCAATATTGGGATTTCGAACACCGTGATTCTGAAAAACCCTTTCATATAGGCGTAGTATTGAGCCGTATTCGCTTCAGTTTCTGGATGTAGATAATAACAAACAAAGTATAGGCAGATTTGACTAAATGTCAACTATAAAAATTTTCATTTGACTTCATGTAAAAGATTGCAAAAGCGGTTTTGTAGTGGTATTTTTTATTCGTTCTAAGTGGTAAAAATCTTTGAGCGAGGATGAACTAAATGTCAGCTATTGTAGAAGAAACAATTCCTAACTTCGGAAATGGGCGAGAAACAAAAGCGGCCATTCTCGACGAAGCCATTCCGGGCTCGAACGCGCCGGCGTATCGGATCGATCAGAAATTGCACCAGATACTTACCCGGGAATCGGCGAGGCCGGTGCTGGAACCGCAGCCTGAGGTGAAACTGCCCGAAGCGGTCTATCCGCTGCATCCCGATCCGAAGGAGATGTCGCTGAAGGAATATCAGAGGCTGA
>CAZUEI010000302.1:0-3012 GCA_964618985.1 uncultured Chloracidobacterium sp. | reverse complement strand
GCTGTTATAATGCAGGGACGGCTATCCAAAGCTTTACGACAACCGACTTTCTGCACCGTGCGATTACGAGCCTAGTGTGTTGGAGGTCAAGATGTCTTTGGAAAAAATTCCTGGTTTTCTCCTAAATTTCTCCGAGTGTGAAATGACGGGTGAATTTAAGCATTCCTATCTATTTAAGTCGTTCCGGCTCAATGTCGCGGAGCGTCAATTACTGCGTAATAATATGCCTATTTCGTTGACGCCAAAGGCGTTTGACGTGCTTGCCTTTCTTGTTAAGCAAAACGGGCATTTAGTCGAAAAGGATGAGCTGCTTAAACAAGTTTGGGCCGATTCTTTTGTCGAGGAAGCAAACATTGCGAGAATAATTCACACTCTTCGCAAAATTCTCGGCGAGGACGAGAACGGAAATAAGTTCATCGAAACCGTTGCGACCAAGGGCTACCGGTTTGTGGCAGAGGTTACGGAAGATCGTGAACAAACCGAACGGCGGGAAGATAAATTGGAAAAACCGCGTGCTGTTGAAGAAGATTTTCCCGATACGATCGATACCGATGAATCCACAACAGGTGAAGTTCAAATTCCGTCGCCTGAGCAGATAACCGAGATTAAAAGACCAACTCGCGTAGTCTTTTTCACTGTCGGTTTTGCGACCGCAATTTCTTTGCTTCTTCTTCTTTCATTCAATTTTTGGCGCAGTTCGGGCACAAATCCAGCGACGGTCAAATCAATCGCCGTTTTGCCTTTAATGCCTATAAACTCGGCGAACCGCGACGAGATTTACGAGGTCGGCATTGCCGATTCTTTGATCTACCGGCTTAGTTCAATGAAGGGACTTATCGTTCGCCCGTTGAACGCGACTCGTAAATATGCCGACATTGGGCAAGATGCGATTGCGGCGGGAAAAGAGTTACAAGTCGATTTTGTTCTCGGGTCGAATTACCAATTGGCCGACGGAACGATGCGAATAACGGCACAGCTCTTTAATGTGGCGACTGGACAGATCGAAGAAACCTACAAAAGCGAAAAAGCTGCAGCAGATCTGTTTGCGATGCAGGACGCCATTGCCAGCGACCTTGGAAATCGTCTGCAGGCTCGGTTCACGACCGCTTCTAGTGGTTCAACGGCAAGAGGCGGAACTTCTAATGAGGACGCTTATCGCCTCTATCTGCAAGGCAGATTGTTGACAATGCAGGTGAATGGTCCGGCTCAAAAAAAAGCGATCGAATACTTTGAGCAAGCCATTGAACTCGACCCGAATTATGCGCTTGCGTATGCGCGAATGGCTATAGCTTATCAGCGATTGGGTATGCTCAACGCGGACGAGCCCGGAGCCAAAGATAACAAGGACATCATTAATAAAGCATTGGAACTTGATCCGAACTTGGCCGAGGCCTATGTGGCTCGAGGGCAGTTACATCTTGCATTCGAATGGGACGTGCCGGCCGCGGAAAATGACTTTCTTCACGCTATCGAATTGGAGCCGAACAACGATTATGCTCACTGGCTTTATGCTCTGCTCTTGGCCAGCCGCAAGCAATTTGACGAAGCGTTAAAGGAGATCGAAACCGCGCAGTCGATCGACCCAAGCGCGGAGCAATATATGATGCACCGTGGAAGAATCTTGTTATACGCCCGCCGTTACGATGAGGCGGTTCTTAACTTTGAACGGATGATGGATCTGGACGAGAATAATTTTTCCAATTGGATGCAATATGCGTATGAAATGAAGGGTGATGAGACGAAGGCTTACGAAATATTTACGAAACTTCAAGAACGGTGGGAATCCAAGCACCGCGAAGAATATCCAAAGATCTACGAAACTGCGGGTTGGCAAGGAGTTAAGCGGAAAAGTCTTGAGTTTGCCAAAGTCAATATAAAGGAGGGATCCGGGAACCCATTCAACGTGGCGAGGGAATGCGCAATGCTGGGTGAAAGGGACCAAGCGTTTGAGTTCCTGAACAAAGCGGTTGAGGAGCGTAAATGGCTCATATATAACCTAAATGTCGAACCGGCTTTCGATTCGTTGCGTAACGATCCGCGATTCGACGATCTGGTCAGGCGCGTTGGACTGAAATAAATGTTTTGAGTCCCGCCTTATGACGGGACTCAAAACCTCAGAACTTCGCTGGCAATTGCTAATATCTTTTTTCCTTACATCGGCGCTTTCGCTTCTGCCGTAACCGGCAAAATCTGGCGTATTCGAGCCTGCTGCCACGACGGTTGGCCGTTATTGCCGATTGTATTGGTTAATTGTGTCAATCCGGAGCCGTTCACATTTTTCACATATATTTCACAGTCGCCATCAGAGTATTTATAATTTTGATAAACAATTTTCGTTCCGTCAGGCGACCACTTCGGTTTATTTCTTATTGTAGAGCCGCCCCCTCCTCCGCCGTCGAAAACCCTGCGATTTGTGCCGTCGGCATCGGCGGTTTTGATGAATGGAAACCAATCTTCCGATAGTTCGACAAAAATAATTTTATCGCCGGTCGGCGACCATTCCGGCGACACATCCCAAGAATAGAACTGGCTTGGCAACACTTTCACATCGCTGCCATCCGTCTTCATCGTGTGCATTGTCGAATAACCAACCCTGTAGCTGGTGAACAAGATACGCGAGCCGTCCGGCGACCATGCAGGCGCGTAGTCACGAGCGTGATTGTTAGTCAGATTTGTGCGATTGCTGCCGTCAACATTGACGGTGAATATCTCGCCCTCATCATCAAAAGCGATCTTCGTGCCGTCGGGCGACCAACTCAAAGAACTGGATTCCCATTCTGTCCAATCCGGAAAGCGGCTTAAAGTGACAGATGTAAGCTCGGTTTGATTTGTCCCGTCGGCGTTCATGATCTTGATATTGGCAGCCAAAGACCCGGCTATTCGTTGGCTCACAAAGGCGATCTTTCGTCCGTCAGGCGAAAAGGCCGGAAGGCAGTCTAGCCAATTATTGTTGGTCAGCCGCACTTGGTCCGTGCCGTCATTGTTCATTAAATAAATTTCAAAATTACCGTC
>CAZUEI010000301.1:0-3033 GCA_964618985.1 uncultured Chloracidobacterium sp. | reverse complement strand
AAGTAATGCCGCACGTCAAAGACGCGGGCGATCTCTTCAGCCGAAAGGTGCGAGGAGATGTCCGCGTCACTATTTATCAGCTTCTGATAATCGCCACCCTCGTCCCATGCCTTCATCGCATTCCTTTGCGTCCATGCGTAAGCATCTTCACGTGAAACGCCCTTTTGAGTGAGAGCAAGCAACAATTGACCGCTGAAAATTAACCCTTTGGTAAGGCCAAGATTCTTGAGCATGTTCTCAGGATAAACAATGAGAGTATCGAGCAGGCTCGTTGTCTTGGCAAGAATGTAATCGAGCGTCGCGCTCGAATCGGGCAAAACAATTCGCTCGGCCGATGAATGTGAGATATCGCGTTCGTGCCAGAGGGCGACATTCTCCAGCCCGACTATCGAATTTGCCCGCACGGTTCGCGCCATGCCGCAAATACGCTCTGACAAAATAGGATTTCGCTTGTGCGGCATCGCGGACGAACCTTTTTGGCCGGTCTTGAAAAACTCCTGCGCCTCGCGAACCTCGGTTCGCTGCCAATGCCTGACTTGAAGAGCGATCTTCTCTAACGTAGAGGCAACTATGGCTAGTGTGCAAAGATATTCCGCATAGCGATCTCGTTGGATAACCTGAGTCGAAACGTCAGCCGCTTTCAGGCCGAGTCTTGCACATGCACGTTCTTCAACATTCGGATCAAGATGAGCGAAAGATCCGACCGCTCCGCTGATCTTGCCAACAGAGACAATATCTTTTGCTTTTTGCAGCCTCTCTTTGTTGCGTTGTGTTTCCGAAAACCAAAGCGCCCAAACTAAACCAAACGAAGTCGGCTCGGCGTGTATTCCATGTGTCCGTCCGATCTGCGGCGTGTCCTTGAACTCGAAAGCCCGGCGTTTGAGCACTTCGAGCAAAGCATCAGTCTTGGCAAATAAAATGTCACACGATTCCCTGAGCAGCAGAGCATTAGCCGTGTCAACAACATCGCTCGAAGTCAGCCCGTAATGCACGAACCGCGATGCCGGCCCTATGTTCTCGGCAAGATTTGTCGTAAAAGCGATGACATCGTGATCTGTCGATCTTTCGATCTCGCTTATTCGCTCGACCGTGAACTCAGCCTTAGTCTTGATCTCAGCTAGCGCGTCGGCTGGGATCGTCCCATTTTCAGCGTGGACTTCGCAAACAGCGATCTCGACATCCAGCCACTTCTGAAACTTGTTCTGCTGAGACCAGACGGCTCCCATTTCGGGCAATGTGTATCGTTCGATCATTTAAGCAAACTCTGCGTTATATAATTCCTTTATCGATCAACAACTCAGCATTCAGAACTGCGCACCCGGCAGCACCGCGCAGCGTGTTGTGGCTCAAAGCAACGAAACGGTAATCAAAAATATTGTCGGGGAAAATCCGACCGACTGTGACCGTCATACCGTTTCCGTTGTCACGGTCGAGCCGAGTCTGCGGCCGCGAAGGCTCGTCTGTGACTTCCATAAAGTGCTTCGGCGACGAATGTAGATCGAGCGACGGGAAAGTTCTCATCGACTCGACAACCTCTTCAAGCGTCCCTCGGTTTTTCAGTTTCACTCGGAGCGAAACCATGTGACCGTCGAGGACATTAACTCGAAAGCACTGCGCCGAGACAGGGAAATCGGCTTTAATGATCGCTCCGTCGGCAAATTCGCCTATGATCTTCTGTGCCTCGATCTCAACCTTTGGTTCTTCGCCGGCGATATAGGGAATGACATTGTCCATGATGTCGAGCGACGCAACGCCCGGATAACCGGCACCCGAAATTGCCTGAAATGTCGTCAGGATAACAGCTTCGATACCAAATTTTCGATGCAAAGCCGCAAGCGGCGGAGCAAAGCTCGCAACGGCGCAATTGGGATTAGTAACAATAAAACCTTTCGTAAACCCGCGATTCGCCCGCTGCGTTTCGATGAGGCCAACATGCTCATGATTGATCTCGGGGATCAGCAGCGGCACGTCCTCGTCCATCCGATAGCTCGATGAATTGCTGATAACCGGATAACCCGCACGGGCAAATGCTTCTTCGGTCTCGCGTGCGACACTCGAAGGCAAACTCGAAAAAACAAGGTCGCAATCCAGCGGTGGCTCGATCGGCGAGACGACGATGTCACGAACCGATTCAGGTATCGCCCCTGCCAATTTCCACGCGCACGCCTCAGAATAAGGCTTCCCTGCCGAACGGTCAGACGCCGCCATCGCCGTTATCTGAAATTGCGGATGCTCTTCAAGAAGTTGGGCAAACCGTTGCCCAACAGTGCCTGTCGCACCTAAAATTCCTACTCTGTATTTCTTCACTTTTCTCTTATTACTTTCAGGGTATTAGGGTGTCTTTCATTCTCTTGACACCTTCAACCATCCTTTCTTCAGTATTACAAAACGAAATCCTCAAAAACCCTTTCGCCTCGTCGCCAAATGCTACACCTGGAACGGTGACAACTCGATTTTGGAGGCATTTTTCGGCTACCTCGATGTCATCGCCAAGCGAGCGAACATCAAGCATCGTGTAAAACGCGCCTTCCGGCGATGTCGCATGCAAATTCAACTCTCTGTCCAGCAAATCGACCATGAATTCACCGCGTTTCTTATAGATGTCACGTGCATGTTGCTTGGCTGCTTCGGCTTCCACCGTCCAGCCGAGCAGCGACGTTTTTTGCGTGATGGTCGATGTACATACCGTGAGAAAACCATGCAACACCTGAATGGCGTTCATAATGTCGGCGTCAGAGCTTGCCGCCCAGCCAAGCCGCCAACCGGTCATGCTGAGTGACTTCGACAAGCCGCTGACTATAACCGTCTTGTCATAATACTCCGACGCTGAATGCGGACGCTCGCCAAAGTAGAGATCGCTGTAAATCTCATCCGAGATCAAATAGATTCCGGTATCTTTCAGTGCATCGGCAATCTGTTTAAGATCTTCCGGCCTCAAAATTTTTCCCGTTGGATTTGACGGCGAAATCACAACGGCTGCTTTAGTGCTCTCGGTAATTTGAGATTTGAAATTTGAAATATCAAATGCAAAAT
>CAZUEI010000300.1:0-3044 GCA_964618985.1 uncultured Chloracidobacterium sp. | reverse complement strand
ATGGAAACTTCAGGTTTCATAACACAAGAAGATAATGGTAAATTTTTGCGAATGAAAAGTAAATTTATCAATCAGGGTTCCGGGCAAGTGTTTAGGTGGCACGGTTAAAGCCGGAATTTCCACTCCGTAATTCCGGGAAACGGTGTATATGGTATATTGGTATTGATCGGTTGCGTATTTATGAACAGAAGATTTGCACTATTTGCTTTGATTTTGGTTGGGATCGGCACGATTGCCGGAGGGCTTTTCGGGAAACTGCCGGCGCGGACATCGGCTGACAGCGGAATCACTGCTGAAAGGGTTCTGGCAGATTACAGAGAAGCGCTAAAACTTATCAACGAGAGCTACGCAGGGCCGATTGATCAGGAAAAGGCTACCGACAGCGCGATGCAGAGCATGTTGTGGACGCTCGACCCACATTCATCGTTCTTTTCGCGCGAGGAACTGAGGAAGCTTGATGAGGAGCAGTCGTCGCAATTTTACGGCATCGGCGTTTCGATACTTCAACGCCGCAACGGAGTTTATGTTCAGTCGGTAATACCAAATACGCCTGCCGACAAAGCGGGAATTCGATACGGGGACAGGTTCTTCACCGTCGAGGGTAAGGACGCAAAGGATTGGACGGCCAGCGAAGTTTCCAGGAACGTTCGCGGCGAGCGCGGCACAAAAGTAAAGATACAGATCGACCGTGTTGGCGATACAAAGCCGCTTGATTTTGAGATCGTTCGCGGCGGAGTTCCGCTGCCTTCGATTCGGAATTTCTTCATGCTGCCTAATTCGATCGGCTATGTCGGCCTCACAGGTGGATTTCAGCAGACGACCGGCGAGGAGTTGTCAATTGCACTTGATGATCTTAAAAAGCGAGGGATGAAGAGCCTGATCCTCGATCTGCGAAACAATCCCGGCGGCATTTTAGAGCAGGCCGTTGCCGTCGTCAGCAAATTTGTGCCTGCGGGGCAAACGGTCGTATCGGTGAAAGGCGCGGGCGGCGAGAAGGAGCGGGAACTTCAAACAACGGGCGGAAGCCCTGAGAATCTGCCGCTTGTGATAATGATAAACGGCGGCTCTGCTTCCGCATCGGAGATAGTCGCCGGGGCGATCCAAGATTACGATCGCGGCATTATTGTGGGCAGCGACAGTTTTGGCAAAGGGCTGGTTCAGCGAGTCTTTCGCCTGCCGTACGGCACCGGCATTACGCTGACGACTGCGCGATATTACACTCCGTTTGGCCGCTCTCTGCAGCGCGATTATTCGAACGGTTCGATCTACGATTATTACACTCATGGTGAAGATAATCCTGAAAATGCCGAGATCGACGTCAAACCCAAACCGGCAGGCGAACCGGTGACTACGGCCAACGGCCGCATTCTCTATGGCGGACGCGGTATCGAGCCGGATGTGAAGGTCGAAACGCCGCTTGCGACGCCGCTGCGATTTCGCATCAATGAAGCCGCCTTCTTTTTTGTTCGCCAGTTAGTCGCCGGAAAGATCGCAGGATTTGAATCATACAAAGTTGATAAGCAGAATTTCAAACAAACTGTCCAGCCGCAAGAATTTGTCGTAACAGATAAGTTGTTCGATACGTTTCGCAATTTTGCCGTAGCCGACAGCTCGAATGGGTTGAGCGCTCAAAATATTAACGCGCAAATCGACTACGCTAAAACACGTTTGCGCGAAGAACTTGCAACCGCCAACTACTCAACCGAAGCCGGCGCGCAAGTATTACTCGAAACCGACTCGCAAATACTAAAAGCCATCGAAACCATGCCGCAGGCAAGTAGTTTGGTGGTCATGAACCCACGCGGCGGGATAATGAATTGAACATCTTGGTGCAATGTATAAACAGATAGGGATCTTGACGGGCGGCGGAGATGCACCGGGATTAAATGCAGCGATACGGGCGGTTGTCAGGACGGCAATCGGCGAATTTGGGATGAGCTGCATCGGGATCGAGGACAGCTTTGAAGGCGTTCTAGGCGAAACTCATACAACAAAGCTGACCGTAAAGAGCGTCAGCGGCATCCTGCCGCGTGGCGGGACGATCCTTGGCACTCGGAATCGCGGCAGTTTTGTAAAAAAGGTTGACGGCCAAGATTTTTTTCAAGAGTTGCCCATTGGCGAGGCTCTTGCAAATCTCGATATTCTGGAGATCGAGGCACTCGTCGTGATCGGCGGCGAAGGCACGCTTGAGATCGCGCAGGAGTTTCACAAACGCGGTTTTCCGATCATCGGAGTGCCGAAAACGATTGACAACGATCTCGCGGCTACCGAATTGACGTTCGGGTTTATGACCGCGATCGATATAGCGACCGAGGCGCTCGACCGTCTGCACACTACCGCCGCATCGCATGACCGCGTGATGATCCTAGAAGTAATGGGACGCAACACCGGCTGGATCGCATTGCATGCGGGGCTTGCGGGAAGCGCGGATATAATTTTGATTCCTGAGATACCTTTTTCTTTTGAGGCTATCGCCCGAAAAGTACAGGAACGCGAGAACAGCGGTTCGCAGTTTACAAATATCGTCGTCGCGGAAGGTTCAATCGAGCTTGGCAAGTCGGAAATTTACCAGGATTCCCAACACATGCGGCTGGGCGGTATCGGGCCTTATATCAGCCGCCGGGTTGAGAGCATCACAGGTAAGGAATCGCGCTGTGTCGTGCTGGGGCACTTGCAGCGCGGCGGCAGCCCGAATGCTTTTGACAGGGTTTTAGGAACAAACTTCGGCGCATGCGCCGTGCGTGCTCTTGCAAGCGGTGAGACCGGCAAGATGGTCGCTCTGCAGGCTGAAAAGATCGTGACGGTGCCTCTCAGCGAAGCTTGCGCAAATATTAAGACTGTTCCCATTGATGGCCAGCTTGTTCGTACGGCCAGGGATATCGGCATTTCATTTGCCGCACCGAGAGAAGCGCGGACGAGTGAATCGAGAAACGTTCAAACGAGGAAGGTTGTTTTGTAACACGTGATCTTATTTGCCTAACTGAACATCTATGGAAGCTGTAATACAAAAACTAAAGGACGAACTACACAAACTCCAGGAAGAG
>CAZUEI010000299.1:0-3049 GCA_964618985.1 uncultured Chloracidobacterium sp. | reverse complement strand
ATGCCGCATTTGACCATCCGCCGAAACAAGAAGAAGTGTCGGACTTGTTTTTTAACGCTCTTTCCCGAAAGTATCGTCTGGACCGCATCAAACAAACGCTTGGATACAAGAGGCGAATGTTGTCCTACAAACAGAGTCGCTATCGTTCGCACTTTGATAAGACCAACGTAAAATGGATTGCGTAAGCAGTCATGCAAAGCGTTCTTTGATACCTTGCTGCCGCCACGACTGCGTAAGCCACGCCGGATCATCTCCTCAGTGAGGGCCAGCAAGCTGTAACTGCCGGATGCGTAGAGTTCATAGGCTTGTTTTATCAGCGGACCAGAGACTGGGTCGATCTCTTTTGGCTTTCCGGGACCGATATTTCGATACCCCGGCGGAGCCGGGAAGGGGTAAAGACCCTGTTTGATCCGGCCGTGGATCCCTTTGATGGTCTCTTCACGAAGGTTGCGTATGTAGTCTGATGCGACCACCGCCTGTATGTCCGCCGACAAGCGTCCGCCCCTCGAGTTCATATCAAGACTCTCGTTTACAAAATGGACCTCGATACCGAGATCAATGAGCGAGCCAAGCTCGGCCCAGTCGCGAAGATTCCTGGCGCTCCGATCGATTTTGTGGATGATCACGCCGCGAGCCTTTCGTTCCTTGAGGGCCTTTACCATTTCCAAGAACACCGGCCGACCTAGTTTGGCGGCGGTTTCTCGCTCCTCGAATCGTTTTAGGATCGGAAGATTCCAGGTTTTCGCGTATCGGTCAATGGCAGCCATCTGCTCCGTCAGAGACGTTCCTTGCTGGCCCTGTCGCTGCGTGGATACGCGAATATAAGAGAAATATCCATGAGACATAATTTCGTTATGTAAAATGCTGAAGGTCTGGCCTCTTCAACTTAGCCGTCCGGCAAATTTCTGTCAATAGGCTTCGCCTTGCGACGCGAATATATTCGCCAAACCAAGACAGCGTATCGTTCGAGGTTTTTCTTAGCCGCTAGGTCAGTCGTATCATCAATAGCCGGTGACTTTTCACTGATTTTGGTAGACGCTTCACTCATTGGATCTCCTTTCCTCCTCGTTGATCCGCAGCCGAGCGACGCCAGCGGATACGGCTTTAAAAATGTGCTTGTAGTACCGCCGTTCCCAAGCGGCGTTTCCGAGAAAACGGCGCAGCTCGGGATAGAGTGCGGCCAAATCTTCATCAGTCTCGACGCGGCCTGATCTGCGTGCGGGCAAACTCTCGATGGTGAGTGTCAGTCCACCGCGGATCGTCCGCGTTTGAATTCGCTTGTAGATCCGGGTCACTGCACGGGAGTTTTGCTGTTGGACCGTTAGTCGTGGCATGGTGACTATCCTGATCTCGTGTTGGCGGACGAGATCGTCAATATAGGCAATAAGCTCTCTTCGACCTGAGAGTGACATAACCGCGGGCAATGCCCTCCCGGTGACATATTCCAATTCGCCATTGGTAAAGACAGCTATGCCGACTCGTTGTCTATTGATTCCTATTGAAAGGATGTTTGCATATCTGTGGTTCATTTTGATGCTTAGATTTGGGCGAGTGCTTTAGCCAGTCTGGTTATGTGATCGCGTATATCACCGCGATGAAGTTCCGCTTTCGTTTGGTCTTCGAGAGCGTCTTCAAAGCTGCATCGGTTGACGTTATTTAACAACTCGGGAATTCGGTCGAGAGCGATGAGCCGATGTGCTCTCGTCTTTTCAAATATTTGCTCACGGGCGAGCTTGTATTTGTCGGGAAAGATTTCTTCCATCTCGCACCCATAAATCAGCGAGAGTTTTATGGCGTTCGGCAGGGACGGTTGCATTGCCCCCCGCTCGTACTTCGCCAAAACCTGAGGCCCCTTATATCCGAGTAACCAAGATGCCTGTTTACGTTCAAGAGCCCGTCGTCGACGGGCACGAAGTAGGGCGGTATTGGGATGTGGAGACCTGGTTTCAGACATGGGGGGGGTAAAATGAGTACCTTAACCGTAGCCGTTTCAAACGGACCACAGAAGGGCCAATAATGAGCATTACCTGCACCAGAGTTATCCACTCTAGTGAGCTGAGATGATTTCGCTTATTCTCGCGGGATTTATCTGGAGGAGAGTCGTGTGATCCGATCAGGGGTAGTCATTGGCCGGTTGACGCGACCCGTAAGGTTAGCATATCCGCAGGTTCTGTCAAGAGCTATGGCTGCGGCCGCTCGTCGTCGTTCCTCCGACGAGCGGCCGCGTCACTAATTATTTTTTATGTATTAACATAAAACGGCCGACGATTGGCAACAGAACAGAATCCGGCGACAGAACCTCATACCAACCTCGAACCCACGGACAATATGCGGTTTCCATCCAATCTATGCGGATTATCCGAAAGAACTCTTAGACACTTTCTTAGACATTTCTCAGTTGTTGCCAAGGTTTAATCGCTCTAACTTATTGAAAATAATGGAGCCACCCGTCGGAGTCGAACCGACGACCTTTCGATTACGAATCGAACGCTCTACCAACTGAGCTAGGGCGGCTTATCTAAATATGGCCTATCGCCGGATGACGGGATAGGTCATTTTTTTGTGGTTTTCCGGCAAGGCCGAAATTCAGAATATAGTTTCCGGCACGGGTTATGTCAAGTTATTTAGTTTCGATTGAAACATTGAAAATAAAACAAATTCCTTCAATGATTAGTTGGTAGTGGATAGTGGATAGTTGATAGTATGCCGAAAGATGCAAAATACCTGTGATGCGTCTGGACGACTCGCAGGCTGTGATGATCGATTGGTTTCTCCAGGAAAAACGCGAATATCCGCAGGATCAAGGCGTTGTTTTTTTCGCGGCTGGGACACCTTTTCTATTAAGGACAAGATCGAAGAAGCGATCGATGCCAAACGAGTCCTCGACCGCTCTATGGAATCTGCCGGAAAATAAATTTCACGATCCGTAAATTAATACTTAAACCGATAGTATCTCTTGTTGACATACTTAATTATCGGGAATACAATCACAGTTAATTGTTGAATAACCAGTTTCCGTTGCGTAACCGGTTTACGAAAATGTCTTTTT
>CAZUEI010000298.1:0-3078 GCA_964618985.1 uncultured Chloracidobacterium sp. | reverse complement strand
GTTGGATCAATTCATTGGCCCGCATAACGGCCTGCTCGCTCTCGTCAATGACTGGTATATCGCCGGTGTTGGTAGATTTCGTGGTATCGTTCTGGCCTGGTGGCAGCTTTGATTTGCGGCTGTACTCTTCGGCTTCGGGAGCTATGGAAGTCGGCTGCTGCTGAAATTGATAATCTTGATATGATTCGGTTGCTTCCCTTGCTTCTCTTTCGATCTGCTCGATGCGATGCTGTTGATTTTGGTTGGCGCTTTTCAGCAGGTCACGAACAGCCTCGCTCTGTTTTATTGCTTTTGCGGTGTAGGGAAGCTCTGGGTTGACCGTGCGAGCAGCGTCGGATTGGGGACCGTTCATTTCACTGGTAACGGCGCTCGTTACAAAAAAGAACGCCACGATCATCAACAGTATCAACGGTCCGAAGGATACGAGCCAGGCAGCGATACTCAGGAAGAAAGGATGTACAACATCGTCCCACATCGAGAATTCGTCAAACGTCGGCATGAAATTTTCGCCGATCTTTCCCTGGGCAAAGTTCTCGACCGTGTTTGACAAAACGCCGAAGGTCAGCGTGTTTGCGAGCATATAGCTGCCGATCGCGGCTCCCATCATAAAGATGCCGCCAAATCCCATCACCCCCGTGCCTATCGAGCAAAACATATACATCACGGCACCGAGGATGAGGCTCGTCGTGAACTTAAATGGATACGCGAGCGCGTTTATGAAATCGCCAAATCCGAAGCCGCCGCTAATCGCCGCAGAATAAGTTGCGGTCTCGGTTTTTGCGGCTTCCAATTTTGCGAGCGATTCACACAATGCACCGCAGTACGGGCATATCTTCACCGTCCCGCCGTAGGAAGCCGGGCACGCTTTGCAGAAATGGCTGAAACATGTTCCGCAGATGTACACCGCAGGAATGTCGGCGTGCATTGAGCACATTGGGTCGCCGATGAGGACGGGGGGCTCGGTAACAGCCCCCTCTTGAAACTGAGCGATGGGCAAAGCGTTGACGCGATTTGTTGCCGATTCGACTGGGACCGAAGGAAGGCCGAGCTTTGTTAATGTTATGACGGGTTTTGGCGGCTCGTCGCCGTCCTTTGCATTGAAAACTGCGAGCAGCGAAGGAACTTTGCCGGCTTCGATCCAGCGAAGATCTCCTTTGCGGACGCGATCCATACGCAGCAGATCGCCGCGGCCGATCATTTCGGTTATCTCCTCGAAATCCGCGTCGATGATCTGGCCTGCGGATTCGATCTGCCAAATTTCGGATGTTCCTTCGGCGTTCATATCAAAGTCATTTTAGTTGATGATCTATGCGACAAGTTCTAGTACTTCTTCTTCCTTTTCGGCTTGATCTGCAGCACGCTTTTCTGCCATCTGACGGACAATGCCGTTTGCGACTTCACCGGCATTGCAGGCATCGACGAGAGCCTCAACAACTTCAGATTGGTATCGCGTGCCGACGAATTCCCGCAGGCGCTCTAAAGCCGACTGGAGGTCCATTCCCTTGGAATATGGCCGGTCGATCGTCATCGCGTCAAAAGTGTCTGCGACCGATACGATCTTTGCCTGCAGCGGGATCTGGTCGCCGGTTAAGCCTTGCGGATAGCCTTTGCCATTGACCATTTCGTGGTGCATATACATGCCAGGCAAAAAATCCTTCATCGCAGGTATCTGCGACATGATCTTGTAGCCGCGCTGCGGATGAGTCTTCATGATCTCGTATTCTTCGTCGGTCAACGCGGCGGGCTTTTTGAGGATTGAATCATCGATAGCGATCTTGCCTATGTCGTGCAGCAGGGCGCTCATTCGCAGCGTGTCGAGCTCTTGCGTAGCCATACCCAAGCGTTTGCCGATGGCGACCGAAATTCGCGCCACACGCTCGGAATGGCCTCGCGTGTATTTGTCTTTTCCGTCGATAGCCGCAGCAAGAGCTTTTACGGTGCCTTCGAATAACTCACGGTTTTCTTCGGCAGCCTTTGCGAGCTTTGTAATTTGCTCCTCGATCTTGTCGGTCATGACGTTGAACGTCTCACCAAGCGTTCCGATCTCAGTTCGATTGGTCGTTTCAACTCTTGTAGAAAAATCGCCAGTTCCGATCTTCTTTGCCGCTGTGACAAGTTTCATCAAAGGCGCCGTCATATAACGTGCACCGATAAAACCAACGATCAGAGCTGCCAATGCAAAGATCAAGCTGATCATCCACGTCTGCACGCGCATCTCGGCGACAGATGCAAGCGCCTTGCTCTCGTCCTGCATCGTGATGACGCCGAATTGAGTGTTGCCGAAATTTACGGTCGAGTAAGCACCGATCATTTCATGTTTTGTGTTGTTATAGTTTGCTGTAAAAGGAACGAGTGCGGATTGGACGTTTTCACCCGCTTCGATCCACTCACTGACGATCTTGAGATCATTAAGCTGCTTGCGTTGCGACACAAACTTCGGGTCGGGATGAAAAACAACCAACCCCGTTTGATCGACAACAAAAACGATCGGCAGGCCGGAATTCCAAAGGTCTTCTTCGCGCGTTGGCAAAGTTCCGATCAAGCTTCGCTGTATATCGCGCAGCGAGACGATCGCGACGACCTCTGCCGCGTTCGATCCTGCAATGGTCACGTTCGAACCAAAGGCCATCACGAGTTCACCGTTCGACGGAATCTTTCGCGGCCTGCCGCTCTCGATCTCGCCGTCACCCGAACCGCTTCTCATTTCGTGGGAAATAGTTTCAAGATCAACCTTGCTGATCGTTTCCGACCTAAACACCGAAAGCGACTCGCCGGTCGCGGGTTTAACATGCAAGGCCAAAAGGTCAGGATTTTCTTTCAGGATCGAACCAAGCTTCTGTTCGGTTTGTGGCGAGGAAATGAGCGAGACATTATTAGACAACTCAAGAGCCACCGAAATGCTCGAAACGAGATCGCTAAAGCGTTTGCCGAACATCTCGATCTGGCGGGCCTTTTCCAGAACCAGCTGTATCTGATAACGATTTTCGGCCGCACGAAGCTCGCGCCCGCTCTTGTCCGACAATATCCAGCCCGTCAGAACAAGCGGAACCATCCCGACAAGCAGGAGCGTGACGATTA
>CAZUEI010000297.1:0-3079 GCA_964618985.1 uncultured Chloracidobacterium sp. | reverse complement strand
ATGACCTTTGCCTGACGGGGCACGCCGTCGCTGTCAATCCAAATTTCGGCAAACTTGTAGCTTGTTGGTGTCGTCGGCGTCAGTTGAAGATGCAATGTTCTTATACCGCCGCTAATCTGTTCTTCGCCAAGATTGGCAATCGAATAATTCGCCTTTAATTGCGACTTGGACATATTCATAAAGCCGAGCGCACCTCCGACCGCAGCGCTGTTCTTTGCCTTATTGACCTTGCCGACAATTACCTGATTCAAACGCGGTCTATACAGCTCGTAGTCGTCGCCGATCACAGAGATCTGCTCCTCGACCGGTCTCGTCCAGTCGACCCTGACGTACGTTCCCCGCTTCGCTGTTTTTGGCAAATAGCTGGTGTTTCCATATGTAGTATCAGAGACGCCAAGCTGAACATTGGTTTTCACCATTGTTACTTCTGCTCGCAGTGATTGAAGCGATTTGTTATAAATATCCATGCGCCTGAGGGCCTCTTCAGTGATCCCTTGCGCTTTAGCTTCCTTCACGGAAATTGATGAGATCAACAGGCCTAAGGCAATTACTAATAAACTGTAACGTAATGCTTTACTCATAAAAACAGGCGATCCACGCCGCCAAGAACATTCTATTCGATCGCATCGCGGTCGCGATCTCTGTCTTGGACGGTCGCAGCCGCGGGTTGGGTTGCAGGAATTTTGCTTTTATCGAACCACGACTTCGGCGTCAAAAAGATGAACGTAAGTATAACCAGACACAAAACATCCCATTGCCACGAGGCACGTTCATAGTTCCAATTGATCACGTTTTTCATCACGGAACGTTCAACTAATTATATGCCCGTCACGCATTTGAATGGTGCGTGAGCAAGCAGCGGCAGCCTCGGGGTTATGCGTGATCATAATGATCGTCTGATTAAATTTCTCGTTTAACTCGCGGAACATTTCAAGAACGATCTGCGAATTTTCGGTATCGAGATTTCCCGTAGGTTCGTCGGCCAAAATGATAGCCGGGGCGTTAACGACCGCCCTCGCAAGAGCGACCCGCTGCTGCTCGCCGCCCGAAAGTTCAAGCGGCTTATGATGCATTTTATCTTCAAGTTTAAGAAGGCGCAAAACCTCACGCCGCCTATCCGAATTCTTGCTGCTGCTTCCGGTATGGATCTTTTCCGCAAGCTTTAGATTCCCTTCGGCCGAAAGGGTCGGAAACAGATTGAACCGCTGAAAGACAAACCCGATCTTTCGCCGCCGTATGTCGGTTCGCCGAGCATCCGAAACTTTTGCCAAATCTTCGCCGTCTATCAAGATGCTGCCACTCGTTGGGCTCAACAAACCGCCAAGCAGATGCAACAGCGTCGATTTGCCGCAGCCGGACGGCCCCATTATTGCCACGAATTCACCTTCGTTCACATCGAACGATATACCGCGCAAGGCCGGAACATCTATCTTTCCGACCCTGTACGATTTGGTTAGGTTAACGGTGCTAAGAATGGGTTTCATCAGGTAGGTTTATTGAAATCGTGTCCCGCCCATCCTGCTTTGAGCAGGAGGCTGATCCAGATTCGCCTCATGCATCTTCTTGTCGAGATCGACCTCTTCCAAATTCCAGGAATTCTGGAGCACGAACGCGGCATCGGGAAAGGTATTGCCTATAGTAACCAGTCCGGGCGTCTGATAGGTTAATTTCATAGAGTATTTTTCTTGCGGGCGGGTCACCTGTATCTCCAAAGGAAGATTCGGATAGTTGCCAGTGTCGCCGAGATTTCCTTCCTTGCCGTAAACGATGTCGGATTCGATCTCGCCCTTCGCATCAAAGATCTGCTGGCGTGCAAGGCGAATGCCGCCGACGCGATCGAACCAAAATCTACGTTCGATGCTCAGGCCTCCGTCCACCGTCTTACCAAATTCGTCCAGCAAATAATAACCGCGCATCACTTTACGCAAAGGTGATTTTTTATCAACGCTTTCATCTTCCTCAATTTGAAAGATCGAACTCTGCGTATACACCTTTTCATTATTGGTCGGGCGAACAAGCATCGCATCCGTGAAATGCTGCGGTCTCAGATTGGCAAAAGCATTTACACTCTCTTTGACCATTTTGCCGTTGGCCGCATCGGCCGTATTCAAGCTCTTTTGCAGTTTTGAATAATCGGCATTATTTGTTCCCTTTACAAATTTCTTGTATTTACCCGAACCGCCGTCCTGCAATACCGCTACCCGAAATGTCGAACCATCCGAAGTCATTTGGGCGACATCGCTGTGGATGATCGGTACCTGCACCTTCAGCAATATCTTGCCTGGCCGCTGGACGACAACTTCACCGTCGGCACGCCGATACACTTCCTTGCTCCCAAACTCGGCAAACGAATTATCTTCGAACTGCAGGTCCATTTTCGCCCGCATTGAATTAACACGTGCGAAACGGTTGATCTCCTTCATCATTTCGGCCTGCCCTGCGGTCTCGGTCTTGAGCAGTGTCGCAGTTTTCTTGTCAGTCTTAACGATGTTGCAGCCCACGGAAATCAGGAGCGCGGCCATCAGAGCCATGGTCCTTATCTTTAAAAATTTTCCGGAGAAATACTTCATTCGTGTCTGATGTGCTAGATCGACTTTACGGTTGTAATAAAACGAGATCACCGCAGCGGCTTGATACCTACAAACCGAAAATAATACCACGTCAAATCTTCATATCCTAACCAAGAAAAGACGCGGAACGGAGGCGAATTCCGTCTCCTGTTCCGCGTATATTCTCACTCAGATCCTGACCTAGCCCGTAAAAACCCCAGAGCCTCTGGTCAGATAATCCTGCATCGTGTAGGCGAACATTATAGCCAGCCAGAAGAAACTGGCGACAGCAGCAAGCCAGATCATTCGAGGGCTCCAGCGAACATGCATAAAAAACAGCATGACGCACGCCATTTTGAAAAAGGCTATGCCAAGAGCAACCAGCGTATTTGCACCCGGAAAGATAAAATCCAGGTCTTTGAGAGCGACGATGTAAGTAAGGATCGTCCCAACAACCAAGATCGCAAAAACCCCGATGTATCCCGGTATTCCAATATGGCCTTCACCCATTTCAAGATGTTTCGACATGA
>CAZUEI010000296.1:0-3102 GCA_964618985.1 uncultured Chloracidobacterium sp. | reverse complement strand
AAATTTGCGACTGGTGGTTTAGCGAAGAATGTGAGCTACGGTTCTGGTACATAGTGTCACCATAGCGCCGAAATTCACTTTTTGAAATACCAATTTACACGATTCGACCGAACTTTCTCGAAACAGCTTAACTTTCTCGATATGGCGTGGTTTCCACGATTTACACGATATCCACGACCGTTTCACAATCTGTCCTTTTTAGATCATTTTGGTTGAGGGGTTGCGATCTGGGCAACTTTCCCTTTGGTTTCCTTAAGGACCTTTTTGATCGTGTCTTCGAGATTTTCGCTTTCTTCCTCGCCGGCACCGATGCCGATGTAGCGAACGACGCCATTTCGATCGAGCAGAACCGTTGTCGGGTAAGCTGCGATGCCATATTTCATCTGAGCCTCATCGCGATCGGCAATAGCTATGGCATACGGAAGCTTGTGTTTTTCCTTAAAGCTGTTCAAAAAATCGAGTTCCTGAAGCTCGCTCATTCGCTTGCCGCCCTGTGTACCGTAATATTGAGTTACGCCGACGAGCATGAACTCGTCTCCGCCGTATTTTTTATGCCAGTTCCTGAGCCTAGGAAAAGTAGAAATACAAGGACCACACCAGGTCGCCCAAAAATCGAGCAGGACAACTTTGCCGCGAAGCTGCGACAGGGCGACAGGTTCGCGGCCGATCCATTCGGAGATCTTAATTTCCGGTGCGGGATCCGCACTCGCATAGGAATCGACCTTTTGCATCAACTTTTTCTCGGAAAAATCCGAACCCTCGACAAAGGTCATCACTTTGCGGTAAAGGTTGGCTGATGGCAAAGCGAACGACTCGGCACGGGCCTCGGCGAGGACCTCGAGAGCTTGATCGGTGTTTTTAGACTTTTTATAACCGAGTGCAAGGATCTCGATCAGGTCAACGTAGATCTTTTCACGATCAGTTTTTTCCTGGCGGTTGCGGGCGGTCAGCGATTTCAGAATGTCAAAAGCTTTTTGTGCGTGGTTTATCGCCCTGTCGTATTTTCCATCCTTAAAATATGCGATCGCAAGCTGCTTTTGAAGTGTCGGCTGCTGCGATAGGATCACAGATTTGCCTTTTGTCCAGCGATCGAGTGCGGCTTCCGCCGCATCCATTTGCTTCGCCTTCGACGACAATACGATCACATGCCAGAGAGCCGACTGGATCATGTCACCTTGTGCGTCAGCAGCAACCTTGCTGAGAAACATATTCATCATCTCAAGAGTCTTTTGCTCGTTATCGGCGATCGAATAAAGGCGTGCAAGGTAGTAATAATCCCTTTCCTTAAGGTCCGGACGAAGGGCGATCTCGGAGGCGTATTTTTTTGCAAGAGACCTACGGTCGTTCAGGATCCTATCACGGGCCGCGGTGTCATAGCGGGCACCCTGGCTCAAGAGTTCTTGCCGGGCTTGTTTTTCGTATCCCTCGGCCTCGAGATACAGCTCGTTGGCGGTGCGGCTTTCGGTTTGTCCAACCAGGGCTGAAGCAGCAATGAGAAGCGTGATGAACGAAGTAAAAACAGATCGTCGGGAAAATCGCATTTTAAAAAGGGGCCTCCAATAAGTTTTGCGAGCATTATACACGAATCTTCCGGTTATCAAATGCCGCGAATATGATACTTTGGGAATATGATCGTTCGAAACGCAAAACCCGACGACGCGATAGAAATCGCTTATATATATAATTATTATATAGCCACATCGCACGCGACGTTTGAGATCGAGCCGGTTGACGAGACCGAGATGCTTCGCAGAATGAACGCCGGCTGGAACGCCGGTTATCCATTTTTAGTGTGCGAAGACAACGATGAGGTTGTCGGTTATGCTTATGGGCGTTACTTCCGGCCGCGGGCGGCGTATATGCACTCCGTTGAAGTGTCGGTCTATGTCCGGCCGGGCCGCACCGAGGGAAGTATCGGCACAAGGCTTTATGAAGTGCTGCTTGACGAGATCAGGAAAGGCGATTTTCACGCGGTGATCGGCGGCATCTCGCTTCCCAATGATGCGAGTGTCCGACTGCACGAAAAATTCGGCTTCGAAAAGGTCGCGCAATTTCGCGAGGTCGGGCGAAAGTTCGACCGCTGGATAGATGTTGGATATTGGGAGTTGATCCTCGGCCAGTAGCCTCAGATGCGCAAGCCCGCGCGTTAGCAAGGGCGATAGATTCAAGGTCGGATAACAAAATGCTCGACGATTACGGTTTTGAGTTTTACGAAGAGAACGTATTTCCGATAGCATATCTCATCACGTTTCGCACTTTCGGCACCTGGCTTCATGGCGACGAAAGAGGTTCTTACGGCCGTCCTGGTCCTCGGCGTTCGAAATATATTGATCACAATATTCCGCTTAATGAAAAGATGCAGAACGAGCGGAAACAGCCCCCAGTCGTGCTGAGCCGTTATGAACGATCCATAGTTCATAGAGCCATAGAGGAAGTATGCCAGTTCCGAGAGTACGATCTCAAAGCTCTAAACGTCCGCAGTAATCACGCTCATTCGGTAGTTTCGAAAGCAATAAGGCCCGAAAAGATCGTAAACGACTTCAAAGTTTATGCCACACGTCATTTGCGATACGAAGGATTATTTTTGGCGGATCTGAAGGTATGGTCACGGGGTGCAAGTACGAGATATTTGTGGAAGCCTCACCATGTTGCCGCAGCGATAGACTATGTTTTGTATTCGCAGGGTGATGTACCTTTCACAGTCGTTACAGAGTTGCCTAATGAATAATTCACTTAGTTTGAGTTGACTGTATCGCCCTTGCTAACGCGCGGGCTTGTGCAATTTCCTGTCATTCTGACCGACTGCTGATATGTCACTCTGCATTCTTTTCTTTCAATCTGCGTTAAACATAGTAAAAAAGTGTTGACATATGTTGTCACTTCCTGTAACTTTGTAAGAGTAGCGGGTTACAGCCTGCTTACCTATCGCCACCAGATGCGGCAAAGTTTTCTAAAAACAATAAGTTCCAACGATCACAGTTTGTGATCAAAACATCCGAAAAAGTGCAGGTTTTGATTACTTTTCAAAACTAACCTGTCGATAAACGCCTCACTTCTTTTCCGGTTTATCTATCGAGTGGCAACAGCATCCTCACAAAAAAC
>CAZUEI010000295.1:0-3102 GCA_964618985.1 uncultured Chloracidobacterium sp. | reverse complement strand
ATTCACCGGTGCCTTCCTTTTCGCGGTCGAGGAACGGTATCAGCCCGAGGCCAATTACGCACAGCGCCGGTATCCCGATGCCGCCCATAAATGCCGAGAACGAAACGATCTCCTGCAGGCCTAGGAAATACCACGGCGCCTTAGCCGGATTTTCGGGCACAAGCGGATTTGCCAGTTCTTTTAACGGGGCATCAGAAATAAATGCCAAACCGACACAGATCAGCGTTGTCAGCATCAGCACGCCAAGCTCGGCATAGAACAGGTGCGGCATAGACGGCACTGTGTGTTCGGGGCCGCTGCCGACGGCAGGCGTTTTGCCTTTGACAACGGCGGCGAGTTGATAAGTCTTGGCGGGCACATCAGTGAAGACCGGAAAGAATTCTTTTGCTTCCTCAGTCACTCGCTCGTCGGCATCGGCCGGTTTTGCCAACCCGCCGTCTTTGCGTATCCGCCAGAAGTGCACGGCCATCAATCCTGCGAGCACTAATGGCAGAAGCATTACATGCAGCAAATAAAAACGGATCAATGCCTCTTCACCGACTTTGTCCGAGCCAAGCAGTATTTCCCGCTGGAGGCCGCCGATATCAAAAAACTCCGTGATGCCCATCGCGTCGGTTATTTCACGCGGGCTTTGGGCGATATTAGCCCCAATGGTGATCGCCCAATAGGCGAGTTGGTCCCACGGAAGAAGGTAGCCTGTGAACGACAACCCTAGTGTCGTTACAAGCAATCCCCAGCCGATGAACCAGTTGAATTCTCGCGGCTTGCGATATGCGGTTGTGTAAAACGCGCGAGCCATGTGCAGTATCACTGCGACGACCATCACGTTAGCGGCCCAGCGATGAATGTTTCGCATAAAGCGGCCCGTCGGAACGATAAAGTGAATGTCCTTGATCGACTGATACGCGACGTCCGGATAAGGCTTGTAATAGAACATCAACAGCACGCCCGTGATCAGCGTGATAAGAAACGCGGCGGTCGTCATGATGCCCAACCCCATAGTGGTTGACCAACGAAGCGACCAGAGATGCGTTCGGACGGAATGAAGGTGCAGAAAGACGTTGCCGAAAATGAATGACGAGCGCGTGCGGTCGGTCTTTGGCGGCCCGCCGCGAAACATCGCATGATAGACCTCGCGCGGAATGGCCTTGAGGTTCCGCAAGAATTCGTTCATCGCTGAATAGCTTTCTGCCTGCATAACTTACACCTTTGTTCCGGCTTTGACCTTTGAATCTTCGTCAATAGTGAACGCACTGCCGTTCTTCGAGACCTTGAGCCACGGCAGCGGCTTTGGTGCCGGGCCTTTTCTCACCGTGCCGTCTTTGGTGAAACCCGACCCGTGACACGGACAATCAAATCCGGCAGCGCTCGTCTTGACGATACAGCCAAGATGCGTGCAGACGGTTGATATAGCAAATACACCTTCGCCGTCGCGAAAGACTGCGACGTTACGCCCCGGCGGAATGAATGCATCGCCTTCGACAAGCGTGTCGGGCAGTGAGACATTGAATTTTTTCGACAGTGAAGCCGACACCGCCGCCTTTGGCAGCTTGAGCATTCCGAATATTGAAAAGACAAAAGCAGCCGTCATCGAACCCAAGGCTGCGAGGCCGAGAAAATCACGCCTCGGCATGGGTTCGGGGTCAAATCGCGACTTCTTTTCACTTGCATGTGTTGTCATAACGCGCTCCAGTTGGTTGAAAATGTTATTCGCTCCATCGATATCGCATCGACCGGACACCGCATCGCACACAGGGCGCAACGAATGCACCGGTCCTCGTCCTTGAGGATCGCCGAATTCTCGGAGAGGTCTGCATCCTTGCCAAGCGTGTCGTCAAAAGTAAGTGAGATCTCTCCGTCGAACTCGAGTTTGTCGAGCGAAATGAGCTTCAGGCATTCCGTCGGGCAAACGTCGGCGCAGCCGCCGCACAGGACGCAGCGTGTGCCGTCAAAAACAGGTGTGACGCCGCAATCGAGGCACCGCGACGCTTCACGCATCGCCTGTTCGCTGTTAAAGCCGATCTCAACGACATTTTCGGGATGTTCGAGCCGTTCGGCAGGTTCGATTGTCGGTACCTCGACCCGACGGATAGATTCATAGCCGAGTTCGCGGCGATAGCGGTCAAGCACAACGTGTGTTTGGACAAGCTCGCGTTCGAGTCGTTTTCCAGTCAGATATTGATAGACGGAACGCGCCGCCGACTTGCCAGAGGCGACGGCATCGATCAGCAAGCGTGTTCCGTGGGCGAGATCGCCTGCGACAAAAACATTTTTTGCCGTAGTTTGAAGAGTGTCGTGATCGACCTTTACCAAGCCGCCGCGCATTAGCTCGACATCCTTGCCGCCATCCTCAAGGAATGTCAGCTTTGGTGCCTGGCCAACTGCGAGCATTACCGTGTCACACGAGATCACGCGGGTATCAGTATCATCGTAAAGTGGTGAAAACTTGCGCTCATCGTCGTAAACGCGAAGGCATTTGCGAAAGGCGACTCCAGTGACGTGGCCCGTTTCATCTCGGACGATCTCGGTCGGGCCCCAGCCATTGCTCCTCTCGATGCCTTCCTCATCACCCTCGACGATCTCGATGGTGTCGGCAGGCATTTCTTCGGCGCTTTCGAGTGAAACCAGATGAACGCGGGACGTTTCCGCAAGTCTTGCCGCCGTCCTAGCGGTATCAAACGCGATCTGGCGAACGACCGAACGAGCAACATCATACGCGACATTGCCGCCGCCGATAACAACGACCTCGCGGCCGACAGCGATCTTTTCACCAAGCGAGACTGCGCGCAGGAGATCTACACCACCGATAACACCGGGGCCGTCCTCGCCCGGTAGGCCGAGGCCGCGCGATGATTTGGCACCAACGGCAATTATCACCACGGCAAAATCTTCCCTCAGTTCGGCAAAGCCAATATCCCTGCCTACCTGAACGCCGCGGCGTATCTCGACGCCAAGGGCCTCGATGACCGCTACCTCTTTCTCGATGAGTTCACGCGGCAGACGGTATGCCGGCACACCGACGGCCAGCATGCCTGCCGCAACCGGCTCTGTCTCAAAAACAACTGGCCGGAATCCCATTAACGCAAGATCGTGAGCCGCACT
>CAZUEI010000294.1:1997-3117 GCA_964618985.1 uncultured Chloracidobacterium sp. | reverse complement strand
TGATGGAGGCAAAAGAATTAACTGCGGAGGATTTTGCCGCTAATCATCCGGCCGGACAGCTCGGGAAACGCTTGACATTGACAGTCAACGCTTTGATGCACCGCAGCCCCGATGTTTCCCTAGGAGCAAATTGGCTCGATGTCGTAAAAGCGATCTCAAGCCACGCGCTCGGAGCCGTAAATGTCATTGATGAAAATTCACGCCTGCTCGGCATCATTACCGACGGTGACCTTCGCCGAATGATCGAACATACACAGGCTGATGACCTTTCTTCTCTAACAGCGGAAAAAATGATGACTCATTCGCCGGTCACTGCTGCGCCGGAAATGCTTGCCTACGACGCGCTTCGCCTTATGGAAGACCGGCCATCGCAGATCTCAGTGTTGCCGGTAACGGATCATGGAGTTTGTGTCGGATTATTAAGACTGCACGATATTGTCAGAAGCGGATTGTGAACGAATCACTCATCCGTCTCGACCATTTCGTAAGGAATTCGCTGCGCTAAAAGCCGGGTGCTTATTATTAGACCTGTCCAGATCAACAAAGAAACTGTCGAAACAGCCCAACCGATATTAGCTACCAGGGTGTCATCGAGCATTATGCCGGTAATGATGGCGGGAAATCCGAAAAATGCGATCCTGAGGGCCGTCTTTTTTGACCGCTCGACGCCTTCGAGCAGATTGACACGGCTGATCTCGAGTTCCATATATTCATCATCTGAATTTAGATGTGAGAAATAGTCGGCTTCGTTTTTTGACCAGCGTCGCAGTGATGGAGTTTCGGCGATGCGGTTTGCCGTCGAAAAATGATGAATGACATGGGCGATCTTGCCTTCGCGAAGTGCTATCTCGGCAAGCCCGCGTGCGGTGCGAAAATTTTCGCCGATCCTATCCAGCGCATCACGAAATACGTTCCCTGCCCGGCTCCAGTTGCCGATCTGGAAATACCATTCGCCCAAACGCACCAGCAATTCGCCGTCATCAGCCGCTCGTCGTTCAGACAAACGCAACGCAGCCAGCGCGCGGCGTTCGAGTTTATTGTCATGCTTCATTCCGGCAAACGAGTGCAGACAGCGGGCAAACTCAAAAAGCAAACGAGCGTCGGCGGGTTTGAGGATCAG
>CAZUEI010000294.1:0-1897 GCA_964618985.1 uncultured Chloracidobacterium sp. | reverse complement strand
ACATTGTCCGAGAGCCGAGGCAAAATGCTCTGGATAAACCGGCGGTAATCTTCATTATTGCCGGACGCTCCCGAAGCGATCGCAACGCTCAACCCCTTGCCGCGAATGACGGTGCGGTAGCGGTAATGGATATTGTCGCCGCGTTTTATCGTTCGTATTGCCTGCGTCTCGACCTGTTCGATGTCAATGATCTTAAGCCGCCGCCGTGACGAATTGAGCCACGACCATGCTTTCGGCACAAACCCTGTCCGAACAAGTCGTCTGCCGTCAAAACTTATGTGGTCGCTAAGCGCAAAAAATGGGATCAATATCCAGGAGAGGCCGAACAGGACCAAGCCCGGAAGGTCCATTTCGAGATAAAAAAGAAAGGCGGAAAAGAATGTGCCGAGAAGCAAAGCGGTGAGATAACTTTGCGGCGAGACGCGGATCGAGACGATCTGCTCGGGCAAAACTGTCTCCTCCAGCCCGTCGCTGGTTTGCACGCTGCTTATCTTTATTTGTTCGAGATCGTTCACGTCCGACAACGGCTTATAATTTCCAATGAATAGAAACAACGATTGCTGCTGCATTCCCCGAAACTAGTTAGGCTTGATGCTGATAGGCATTCCACTGCCTCCTGCAGGCGTTTCCGGCGTGGGTTCGACGATCTGAGCGGCACGATCGGGATCGATGGCTTTTAACTTATCCTTGGCGCTGGTCGCAGTCTCGCTCATTTTGACCGGTTTGTCGTCCATGTCCTTAGCTTCGCTGGCCGCTTTGGCAATGTTGAAGTAAAGGTCGGCTGCTTCCTGTTTCTTGCCTTGTTTCTCGTAAACCTTAGCCAGTTCAAAATTGACGGTGTCTTTTGCGACGATCGGATCTTCCATTGCGGCAAGCTGCTGATAAAGAGCGACAGCTTCGTCGAGCTTATTGTCGTCAACTTTGGTCTGGGCCAGTGCAAATTTTGCCAGCTTGCCGACATCAGAACTCCCGGCGGCCAAACCTTCGATCTCGGTGATCGCAGCCGGCCTGTCAACGTTCAGGCGGTTGACCGCAATGAAATACTGCGCCTTTTCAGCGACAGCTCCGCCAAATTTCTCAGCAACAGCCTGAAACTCGGCTATAGCAGCTTCCGACCTTTCCTTTTCTGTCTTAAAGGTCTTTTGCGTCGAGCCTGCAGGCGGCGGTGTTTCCGCTATCTGTGCCTGCGAGGTCTCGATCGCTTTGCCGAGAGCCGTTTGTGCAACTCCGGTCGAGTTTCGATTCCACTTCATGACCGCATAACCGATAGCCGCTAAAACGATCAACGCAATGAGGCCGTAAAGTATCGTCTTGCCCTTGCCCTCGAACTTTTTGCCAAAATCCTCAACACGCTCGTTTACTTTTTCCTGAAGCGGATTGGTATAGATCTTCTTTTCCTGAGGAGCCGAAGCGGCTGCCTGTAACTGTTCAAATCTTCTCTTCTTTTGTGCCATTGTTAAAAAAACTGCAAATTACCGTTTGACGTTCGTTATATAATTGCGTTAACGGGTTTTTTCCAAAAGAGTTAATTTAACGCAAAAAAGCAATGAGAGCAAATAAAAACAGTGAAAAGTGAATAGTGAACAGTGAATAGTTTTTAGCTTTTAACTATTTTCGGGAACAAAAACAAAGTTACGGTGTCTAAATATTACAGTTCGCCAAAAAGCGGACGGGGCAATTTGACAGCTTCTCCTATTAGAGAACGCTAAGAGGCGGCGATGGTCTTGGTCAGGTCAATCACTTTTGACGACGAAGAAATTGGGACGGCCATGGTCTCATCATCACCGCTTGGTGCTCAAAATAACGAGGAATTGCTCTTTATTGACAAACTACGAGCAGGCGACTCGGCGGCTTTTGAAACGCTGATCGACCGTCACTCCGGCGACATTTACGCCCT
>CAZUEI010000293.1:0-3122 GCA_964618985.1 uncultured Chloracidobacterium sp. | reverse complement strand
TCTGAGGAGCGTGCGGCTAACTAAAAATGGTTGCGATCATCGAAAAACGTGATCTCCGGGATTTTGATTGGCAGACTGCTCTACTGGCACTGGCGATCGCAGCATTCGGCGTCTGGCAGATACATAATGCGTTGCCGAGCGAGAGCTACTGGTCAAAGCAGATCATCGGCATCGGTATCGCTGTGTTTGCTTTTCTGGTCGTTGCATTTAACGATTACCGGCGAATCATAGATGCTGCGCCCGTCTTTTACGTTATCGGCCTGGTCCTGCTCTTTCTCGTGTTAACTCCGTTGGGCGTACAGGTCAACGGCCAACAAGCGTGGCTGAAACTTCCGGTGATAGGGCAATTTCAACCATCTGAGTTCGTGAAAATTCCAACCGTCCTTATGCTCGCAAAATATTTTGGCGCGCGAAAGGCAAGATCGCTGAGCCTGAAAGAGATGCTTATCGGTGGAGCGATTTTTGGGGCTCCGGTTTGCTTGATAATGCTCGAACCTGACGCCGGCCAGGCGATAACCTATTTTCCAATATTGGCGGCCATGTTTTTTCTCTCGGGGGTAAAGATCAGGTATGTGGTTATCGCTCTGGTCGCCGCCGCGATCTTTTTGCCTACGGCATATATTATTGGCGTTAAGAGCGGTACCATCAAACGATACCAGCAGGAGCGGATACTCGCGATAATTGATCCGGACAGCGTCGATCCGCGTGGATATGGCTATCATACAATTCAATCCACGATCACGGTCGGAAAGGGCGGCCTTACAGGGATCAAGGGCGAGACCGAAACTTCGCAGAGCGTGCTGAAGTTTTTGCCGGAGCCGCACACCGATTTTATATTTGCTGTAACTGCGGAAAATACAGGTTTTATCGGCTGCGTATCGCTTCTTCTCGCTTATGCATTGCTTTTGTCCCGGCTGATCGCCGGTGCGCGTCAGGCTTCCGACCGGGCGGGGATGCTTGTTATAATGGCAATCGTATGCGGAATGGCGTTTCAAATATTTATGAATGTAGGCATGGCTCTCGGCATGCTGCCGGTGATCGGAGTTCCGCTCCCGCTCATGAGCGCGGGACTATCGGCGATCCTATCGACGTTTGTCGCGATCGGATTTGTTGTCAGCGTGAAATTGCGTCGTTTTGTAAACTAGGAGGTAACGAGCAGTGGCAGTAGAGGTAAAGAAATTCAGAACGGCCGAAGCCGCTTCGAACGGAGAAAAAAAGCGCGGCATGTCCACCTTGCTGTTGTTGACAACAGCTCTCTTGCTTTCGTTATCGGCCGGCGCATTGACCGGTGTACTGGCTTCATACTATTTAAATAATTCCCGCTACTCTGTCGAAGTTTCCGCACTTGCCACTTATCGCCCGCCACAGGTAACAACGATCTATGCGGATGACGGCGAGACTATTCTTGCCGAATTTGCCATCGAAAAACGCATCCCGGTAAAAATACAGGACGTTCCGGACACGGTGAAGAATGCCTTGATGGCGATCGAGGACTATCGCTTTAAGGATCATATCGGCATCGATCCGTACCGGATCATCGGAGCGGTATTTAAGAATCTGACGACCGGAAAGATCGAGGGTGCATCAACCATTACCCAGCAGCTTGCCAAGAATCTTTTTCTTTACAAGGACCAGACCTATTCGCGAAAAGTGAACGAATGGGCCGTCGCTCTTCAGATCGAGAGATTATATACAAAAGACCAAATACTCGAAATGTATCTGAATTATGTGTTTCTCGGAGCCGGAGCATATGGCTTTGAGGCCGGATCACGGACATATTTCGGCAAATCTTTGAAGGACCTTAGCGTTGAAGAAGCTGCCCTTTTGGCGGCGATACCAAAGTCGCCTGAGTACTCGCCGACCCGAAATCTCGAAAAAGCAAAAGCAAGGCGTGATCTTGTACTTGATCAGATGGCGAAATACGGCTACATAACCGAATCCGAATCCGAAGCCGCAAAAGCAAAGCCGATCGTCCTCGCCGATACAGCTTATTACCAGTCGCAGCCAAAATCGACCGCTTGGGATTATCCCGTCGAGGAGATCCGCAAATATTTGGAAGAAAAATACACGACGCGCGTCGCACAGGGTGGCCTGAAGGTTTATACAACCATAAATGTCGAGGCGCAAAAGATCGCGACCAAAGTAGTTCGTGAACGTCTGCGGGCATTCGATAGAGGACGCAAATGGCGTTCGGATTACAAAAACATACTAGTCGATGCGGAAGATCAGCCGCTGACCGATGAAAAGGATATTGCGAAAACCCTCGCATCATTCAAACATGCCGACTGGTATGGCGACGAGTATCGCGAGGGCGAATATATAAAGGGGCTTGTAATGAAGGTCAACCCCGCGTCTGACGAGGTCGGCGTGCGATTTGGCAGGTATAAGGCTGTTGTGCGTGCGGCTAATATGGGACGCAGCGGCAAGCGTCCAAAAGATGAGCTTAAACCGGGTTATCTGGCTGAATTTTTGGTAAAGAGCGTTGATAAAGAGGCTCAGACACTTGAGGTCGAACTTTCGCAGGTCCCCGACATTCAGGCTTCAATAGTAACCATAGATGCCCATACCGGCGAGATCGTCTGTATGGTCGGCGGCTACGATTACCATACAAATCGGTTCAACAATGCGACGCAGGGATTGCGCCAAACAGGTTCGGCGTATAAGCCGTTCATTTATACCGCTGCCGTTGAGTCCGGAATGACTCCTGAGTCGGTCGTCAGCGGCGCCCCGATAAAACGCGGCGGTTGGCAGCCCCATAATTACGACGGGAGCCTCGGCGAAGCAAATTTGCCGATGAAACAGGCCCTGGCAAAATCATACAACATCGCTGCTGTTCATCTGCTCGAACAAGTTGGCATACAAGCAGGTGCTCAAATGGTCAGGCGTTTTGGCATCACAAATCCGATGGCGCCGAGTCTGCCTTCGGCGCTTGGCGCGAGTGAGGCCTCGCTGCTCGAAATGACCGCGGCATATTCGTCATTTCCAAACAAAGGCATCCGCATGACTCCGCACCTGATCCGCAAGGTCTATAACCGCGACGGCAGCCTGCTTGAGGAATATGACGGCGGCAGTTCAAAGGTAACGAGCGAATACGTTGCATTAACAATGGTCGAAATGATGCG
>CAZUEI010000292.1:0-3129 GCA_964618985.1 uncultured Chloracidobacterium sp. | reverse complement strand
AATCGACTCCGCTCGCCCCACGTTCCTTGAACGGAAAGTTGTAACGAAACGTCGCGATCTTCTGCTCGGCAAGACTCTCCGCGATCTTTTGCATCGATGCCGAACGCATATCCGCACCCGCACCGTGACCGAGCACGAGCACATGCGTTGCACCTTTCGGCTTTAGTAAGATCGCCGACACTTCGCCTTTCTCGGGCATGGATATAAATTTTAGTTCGGCTTCCTTCATTGCACGTCCCTTTCGTTCCTTGTAAGGAGCGTCTCAAATAACTCTTCAGGTGCCAAAGAAAAAGCGCCTCTAAAATTACTGTAAGTTGAAACTCCTCTGAAATTATGGCAGTGAAAACAGATTAGCATCTCAAGCCTTTTGCCATTCGCCTCCGCTCTAATACCATGCCTTGGCGATATGCATGCAGCTTCAACATCAGGCGATCCAATTGCATAGAAAATCGCCTTGACTAATTCCTCGCGTTTTTTGGCGTCAGTTATCGCAACGTGACGTTTCACGGCACAGCCTTGAAATTCGCCGGACTTGATCGGCATCAATTTCCAGCCAGCAAGACAGATTTCCGTTTCGAAAAGGTCGATCTGGTCTGCGGCTTCGAGTATTTGGCGTGATTTTTTTGGAAGATGTTCGTCCAGTGTGACAAGTTCAGACTCGCTTAAATCTGGGAAGTGGTATGGAGTACTTGGAACCGGTGCTGTAGGCTGAACGGTTACTTGATTTGGTGGCGACGCGGTTTGCGCACATCCCGTCATCGCCACCAAGAAACATGAAATGATAAGAACTTTCGCCCTCACAATTTTAAGTTTGACGACACAAAAAACGTTAATTATTTGAGCGTCGCGTTTAGGCTGATTTCGGCACCGGCGAGCACTTGAGACACCGGACATTTCTCTTTCGCGTTTTTGGCGATGGTTTGAAATTCGTCGTCTGAGATATTTGGCACATCGGCGACGGTTTCGAGATCGATGTTGGGTATGACAAAGCCGTCGTCCTTTTTTTCGAGATGCACTACTGCTTTTGTTTCAACGCTCGTCGGCTGAAAACCTGCACGGCCCAAAAAACCGGACAGCGCCATTGAATAGCAGGCTGCGTGTGCCGCTGCGATCAGTTCTTCGGGATTTGTCTTTACCGTGTCGTCGCCGAATCGCGAGTTGAATGAATATGCTCCCTCAAATGCACCGCTGCCGAGTTTGACATTGCCGCTGCCCTCGGTGATGCTGCCGTTCCATTTTGCTTCTGATGTTCTTTTGATCGTCATTTGTATCTCCTTGTAAATTGATTAGAGCTAAAACAACAATCATACATTTTTAGCGACGGAAATCTGAATGGTTCACGGCCGAAAGTTCTTTCTCAGCCCCTGCCAAACGTCGGTGTAACTTCTTTGCAGTTGCGGGCATTCCATCGCAAAGCGCGTCGGGCGGATGATGTAGCGGGACTCGAACATAAATGCCATCGTGCCCTCGAGCTTTTGCGGCGCAAGTTTAGCATTCGAGGCTTTGTCGAAAGCGTCCTGGTCGGGACCGTGGGCGGACATTTGGTTGTGGAGCGAGCCGCCGCCGGGGACAAAGCCTTCTTCCTTGGCATCGTAGGCACCGTAGATCAGGCCCATGTATTCGGACATAAAATTGCGGTGATACCACGGCGGGCGAAACGTGTCTTCGCCTACGAGCCAGCGGTCGGGGAAGATCACAAAATCGCAATTCGCAACGCCCGCTTCGCCCGACGGCGAAGTCATAACAGTGAAAATAGACGGATCGGGATGATCGAACGAGATCGAGCCGATGGTGTTAAACCGGCGAAGATCATATCTGTAAGGCGCGTAGTTGCCGTGCCATGCAACGACATCGAGCGGCGAATGATCTGTCTCGCATGACCAAAGGTTACCGCCGAATTTTGCAACGATCTCGCATCTGTCGTCGCGGTTCTCGTACCACGCAACCGGCGTTTCAAAATCGCGTGGATTAGCCAGTCCGTTCGCACCGATAGGCCCGAGGTCAGGCAGACGAAACTGCTGTCCATAATTTTCACAAATATAGCCGCGGCACTCTTTATCGTTCGGTGCCGGCTCGACGCGGAATTTTAGCCCGCGCGGGATCACAATGACCTCGCCCGGTCCAACCTGTATCAACCCCAACTCGGTCATAAAACCAAGCCGTCCTTTTTCCGGCACGATCAGCATCTCGCCGTCGGCATTGTAAAAATAACGTTCGTCCATACCCCTATTACAGGCATAGATATGAACGGCGATACCCGTTTGTGAAAACGGATCGCCATTGCCCGCGATCGTCGTAATGCCGTCAATAAAATCCGTTGGCTCCGTCGGCACAGGCAGCGGATCCCATCGAAGCTGATTCGGCGTGACGTCGATCTCATCAAACCGGCTCTTCCATCCGCGATTGCCGATCTGCTCAAACGGCCTGTGCATCACCGAGGGACGTAAGCGGTATGTCCATGTTCGCTTATTGTGAACACGAGGCACCGTGAAAGCTGTCCCCGAAAACTGCTCGGCGTAAAGCCCAAGCGGAGCCTTCTGCGGTGAATTGCGCCCGACCGGTAAAGCACCTTTTTCCGCCTCGGTCGCAAATTCATTTCCAAAACCTGTGTGGTATTTCAGTTTCATAAAAAGATTTTGCCCACGAAATACACGAAAGTCACGAAAGAAAAATTTCTATTTTGTGTTTTTCGTGGGCAATATTATTACAGATTTCCTCTGCGTCGTTGTTCTTCTTCTATCGAAACAAATAGCGCCTTAAAATTGCCCTTGCCAAAGCCTTTGCAGCCCTTGCGTTGGAGAATTTCGTAGAAAACTGTTGGCCTGTCCTCGACCGGCTTTGTAAAGATCTGGAGTAGATAGCCTTCATCGTCGCGGTCAACAAGGATGCCGAGTTTCTTTAACGATTCGATGTCTTCGTCGATCTTACCGACCCGGTCCAACAGATCATCGTAATAGGTGTCTGGGATCGTCAAAAATTCAATGCCGTTCTCTTGCAATTTGGCGACCGTGCTTCGTATATCGCGGCACAGGAGGGCGATGTGCTGCGCTCCGGCAGAGCGGTAAAAGTCGATATATTCCTGTATCTGCGATTTACCGCCTTTGCCCTCGGCGGGCTCGTTGATCGGGA
>CAZUEI010000291.1:0-3140 GCA_964618985.1 uncultured Chloracidobacterium sp. | reverse complement strand
AGCTTTGCAACGAAGAAAATATCTACGACCGCGAAAAGGCTCTCCATCGACATCTCAAGTATCATCGGCACCGCAAGCAAAAATATCGCCAGCCCGATCGGTCCCTTCGTAAAATCACGGCTCGACCCGCGTATCGCCTCGCGCAGCACCGATCCAAACGAATTATCCACCGCCTCAACAGGCGGATTTTGAGTATCAACTGACATTATTTTTTCCTAAATTGTTAAACGAAAAAGCGCGTGAGAAACGCCCAAAAAAGTAACGGCTTCGTGTATGCAATACGCAAAACCGAACACTAATGTTGAAGATAATTCAGCGGATGGCAAGCTTCATAGTTTTTTGAATATAGCACAGCTTTTTGCAGATGTTAAATCTTGAATTCAGAGCTATTCGCACCTATAATTTCGTGCAAGGAGTATTTAGGTTTGTTACATGGAGTGTAGGTGCATGAAATTCAAATTCACAAATAATGTCGTTCTCGCAATTATTTTTTTCATTTTGATCAGCGAATTAGCCGGACAGTCTGTTGCGGCTAAGCGAACGGTCAGCCAAAAGTCTGCCGATCAGGCCTTATACGCCGCAGCAAAAAGCGGCGATGTCACCGCCGCTAGATTAGCTTTGAGAAACGGAGCCGATGTGAATTCGTATCATGATGGCGGTTATACACCTTTAATAATGGCCGCGATGTATAACCGATTTGATCTGATCGATCTTCTACTTAAGTCGGGTGCGCGGCCTGAGGTGCAGAATGACTGGGGCGAATCCGCTGAGACCAAAATGGTGGTCGATTTTTTCAACAGATCTGCGGAGAAACAGGTAACTCTTTACAGAGAGCGTTTCGCGGCCGCCGCATCACGCGGAAAAAAACTTGCCGTTCAATTATTGGACGCAGTCGTTGCGAATGACACTGCCCGCTCGATCGCTTTGATTCGACGGGGTGCATACATAGATTTTAAGGGTCGAGATAGAAATCACACTCCTGCGATCGCCGCCGCCCGAAATGGAAATATTGAGGTTCTAAAGGAGCTAGTAAGCAGAGGAGCAAGACTTGACCGCTGGGACAACGATGGCAGAACCGCTCTCATGCATGCGGTTGAGCAAAAACATGCAGCCGCCGTACGCCTCCTTATTTCAGCAGGGGCTGACATTGATGAAGTGTCAAATACCTACGCGACCCCTTTAATAATTGCGGTTCAGAATTCGGACTTGCAGCTTGTGAAGATACTGTTGCAGGCTGGTGCGAAAGTGAATACAGGTTCGCAAAATGGGAAAAGGGCACTTGGCCTTGCAAAAGCGAATAGAAATGACGAGATCGCCGCTGAACTGCTTAAGGCCGATCCAAACGCCGAGGATGAACCTACAGGGCTGTTTGCGAATTTTAGCCTCAAATCTACTCTTGATCCGAAGGTTCCCAAGAAAAACGAAATTGTTAGATCTGAAGCGGACAATGAATTGATTAAACTGGTTACCAGCGGGCCCGGTCACGACCAGACAATGCCGGACCATATCCAGGAGATACAGGCGCTCCTTCAAAAAGGCGCCGATCCCAACACAAAGAACGACCAAGGTCAAACACCTTTGATGTTAGCGGTCATCAATAAGAACATTTCGGCACTGCTCGTCCTGTTGCAGGCCAAAGCCTCAGTAGATATTCAGGATGCTGACGGATTTACGGCATTGATGCACGCCGTTCAATCCGACCAATTCACTTTCGTCGGTAAATTGCTGGACGGCGGGGCAAATAAGTCCCTAAAGGAAAATAAAGGCCGAACGGCATACGACATCGCCGCCGAAAAGAAGGGAACTGTTATGCCCCTTTACGGCAATCGGCTGAAGCCATAATAATTTCATTAAGCAATAAGTTTCTTGCCTCTAACGCCTTTCGCCTGCGACAGTGGTGGATTGGCTATGTGAAGATCGTGGCGGTAATGAGCGGCGACCCATTCGCTGAGTCGCGAGTGGGTCGAGATCGACATTACGCATCTTGCCTGCGGAAAACCACGTCATATTCGGAAAGTTACGTCGTTTTCGGAAAACCACGTCATATCGAGAAAGTTGCGTCATATTCGGAAAACCACGTCATATCGGGAAAATTGGTCTTCCCAAAGATGCAACAATGTGCTATCTTAAGGCGAACGTAGCAGTAGCCCGCACGTAAGTACGGGCTTAACATCGCGTATTAGACTGCTCGGGATATTTGAAAATTTAATTGCGTCGGCAAACTTGATAACCGATCAAAAAGTTTTTGGAACACGTGGAACGCCCTGAACATTTGGAACGCGTGGAACACTTGGAACATCTGGAACACCGGGACAGCGTTCCAGCATAGATCGGGTGTCGGTCAAGGCTTAGAACGCCTTAACCTGCCTATTTACAGGAATTACGCATTTTGCGAGACAATGTCTTACTTTTTTCAAAAATCATGGAACAGAGACAAAATGCAATACTTAACCTCAATGACATGAGTAGTTTACGGCGTTCCACCTTGGGTGTGGAACGGTGTGGAACAGCGGTGGAACAAAAAAACGTTGGGACACTTGGGACACGCAGGACACTCGGGACGCGTGGGACAGTTGGGACACTTGGGACAGCGGTTTGAAAGCCTTCGCTTATGAACCTTGCAACCAGATCGACTCGGCTGTCACAATAGACGTTTGGTTTTATGAAGATCGCAGTAGCAATGAGCGGCGGTGTCGATAGTTCGGCGGCAGCGGCGTTATTAAAAGAGCAGGGCCACGAACTGGTCGGCTTTACGATGCAGTTGTGGAACCAGCGCCGCGGCATCAGCGTCGATGAGAACGGCGATCCTTTGCCGTCGCGGTGCTGCTCGCTTGATGATGTCTATGACGCGCGGCGAGTCGCGGAAGGTTTGGGCTTTCCGTTTTACGTGCTCAATCTCGAACGCGAGTTTGAAGAGTCGGTCGTCGAGCCTTTTGTCCAGAGCTACTTGAGCGGCGAAACGCCGATACCTTGCGTTGCCTGCAACTCGCGTCTGAAATTTGCCTCGCTCGACAAAATGGCAATTTCTTTAGGCTGCGACAAAGTTGCAACGGGACATTACGCCCGGGTCGAATACGACGAAACGGCAAATCGGTACAGACTGTTTCGCGGCCGTAATCATTGGAAGGATCAGAGCTATT
>CAZUEI010000290.1:0-3152 GCA_964618985.1 uncultured Chloracidobacterium sp. | reverse complement strand
TAACGAAACCATGGCAAATACGGCCAATGTAAATAATTTAAGATGTTTTTTCATATTTCAGATTTTTCCTTGTCTAAGGGGTATGTAATCGTATTTCTGCAAAACGGCCACAGAAAACTCCATACATTCGCAATAAATAAGGCAAATGCTATGCCTCTCACCTATTTCTTTGTAATTGTTGTAATGAAAGACTTTTTGGCGAATCTAGTAAACGGAAAAGTACCCAGATTTCCATATTTATGAATACTAAGCCTGAAAAGTTGAATAGGTCTCAGGAATTGAGAAGATGCCCCATTTTTTCTTTCTTTGTGCGGAGGTAATGGGCGGCAGGCTCTTCGGCGTCAATTTCGATGGGAATGCGTTCGACGATCTGCAGGCCAGCTCGTTCAAGAGCGGCCAGTTTTTCAGGGTTATTTGAGATGACACGCACCTTGCAAAGGCCAAGATCAAACAGTATTTCGGCACACTGCTGATAGTCGCGGGCATCAATCGCAAACCCGAGTTGTGCGTTTGCCTCGACCGTATCGGAGCCTTCGTCCTGCAGGGCGTAAGCTCGTATTTTGTTGAGAATGCCGATGCCGCGGCCTTCCTGTTGTTGATAGACGATGGCACCGAGGCCCTCGGCCTCGATCATTTCCATTGCTTTATGAAGTTGTGGCCCACAGTCGCATTTGATCGAGCCAAAAACATCGCCCGTCAGGCATTGCGAGTGGATCCGCACCAAAGTCGGAACTTCACCGTCCATTTTGCCCTTGTAAAGGACGACAAATTCTTCGTCGCTAACGGTCGAACGATATCCGGCGATCATAAAATCGCCAATACTGGTTGGCAATTTAGCCGTTGCAACTCTTTCGACGGTAATAGCATGGGTCGACCATGGACAATCGCTGCCGTTCTTTGCTAATTTCGAATCCTGTAACATCGCAACCTGCATTTATTATACTCCAATCACCAAATAACTATAATATTTATTCGATCAGGGTGCGATACTGGATTCAAGGCCGTGATCGGTGGTAATATCAGTAGAAAGATGCAGTTTTTCATCGGAATACTGAAGCTGGTAGAGCCGCCAATAAAGCCCGCGTTTCCCAAGCAATTCATTATGCGTGCCCATTTCACGGAGTTCGCCGTGATGGAAAACAATGATCCGGTCGCATTTTTGTATAGTGGAAAGCCTGTGAGCAACGACGAGTGATGTTCTGCTTTCCATTACCCTTTCGACTGCTCGCTGAATCAACTGCTCGGTTTCCGTGTCAATGGAACTCGTTGCTTCGTCAAGTATCAAAATCGTCGGGTCAAAAGCAAGAGCCCGCGCGAATGAGATCAACTGCTTTTGCCCGACAGACAACCCGGCGCCGCGTTCCCTGACTTCTGCTTCGTATCCTTTATCGATTTTTTGAATAAACTCATCGGCATGGACTTCACGCGCAGCCCAAACAACCCTATCTCTATCTATTGCAATATTTCCAAGCCTAATATTGTTCTCGATAGAGCCGCTGAAAAGGAAAACGTCTTGCAAAACAACTGCAAAATTTGACCTGAGATCGTGCAGATTCCAATCACAAATATCGACAGCGTCAAGCAAAATTCTGCCCTTTTGGACGTCGTAAAACCGCATTAGCAGGTTAGTTACGGTCGTTTTACCGGAGCCTGTGTGTCCGACGAGAGCGATGCTTTCCCCCAAATTAACCGTGAACGAAACGTCTTTTAGGACCCAATCTTCGTCTTTATACGCAAACCATACGTTCTGAAACTCGATTCGGCCCTCGGCGCGGCCTGTTTTCAGGGGTTTTTCGGGCGTTGTGACCTCTATATTGCGATCAAGCAGTATGAAAATTCGATGCGAGGCGACGATCGCGGCTTGCAGGACATTGAATTTATCAGAAAGGTCGCGGATCGGTTGAAAAAGCTGCAGCGAATACTGAATAAATGATGCCAAAATACCGATCGTCAGCCCAGCGCCGGCTGACGCAAAACCGCCGATATACTCGTAACCAAAGGCAAAAATAACAACCGCAATTCCGACAGCTCCGATAAAATCGACCAACGGATAAAATATCGAGTAATAAAAAATGGTCTCGATATTTGCCCGGCGGTAATCGTCGTTTATGTCTTCAAAACGCTGCTTTGCCTTCGCTTCGGCATTAAAAAGCTGAACGGTTTGGGCTCCTGAGATATATTCCTGCAAAAATGCGTTGAGCTTGGCATTTCGCGTCCTAACGCGGTCAAAACCGTTGCGGGCGTGCTTGCGAAACCAGTTTGTAGCCGCAAACAGCAGCGGTACTGTTATCAGAGATACCAGAGCCAGCTTCCAGTCGAGCCAGAACATTATCCCGATGATCGCAAAAATAACGACCAGATCGCCCAAAACATCAATAACACCGGACGTAAAAAGCTCGTTCAATGCGTCAACGTCCGATGTCAGCCGCGTCATTATCCTGCCCACCGGATAATGATCGTAATACGCGATCTCCTGCTGCTGAAGCTTTGTAAAAAGCTCGGTCCGCAGATCGAACATCACCCTCTGGCCGACGTTATTCACCAGTATTTCCTGCAGGTAGGAGAAGATAAATCGAAATAAAAACACTCCGAAAAAAGCGAGAGCGAAAAGCCAAATTCCGTCCACGCTCTTTGGCGTGATGAAATCGTCCACCGCCATCTTGGTAAAATATGGCTGCGTGCTGATAAGCACGTTCGTCAGAAGCGTGAGCGTCAGAGCCGCCGCCGCGAGCTTCCAATACGGCTTTATATAACGCACAAGGCGCCTAGCGACTCGAAGGTCGTAGGTCTTCCCGATAGATTCTTCTTCGTGATATTTGCGGACTTCTTCTGACATCTTTGTTTTCGATTCTAGATTTTGGATGTGGAATTAGCAAAAAACGAGACTGAAAGATGAAACAAAGAGGCCTGGAAACTCACTTTTTTCTTCTAACAAAAAATTGTTTCACAAAATGTGGTACGTGCCACATATAAAATGCTACGGCGTGGTGGTGTTGCGGAAAAATGGGCCTTTGATAAATGTAACCTGGGTCGCAGTTGCTAATGCGCCGCCAATTGGTCAAGGCAAAACCACCGTTTGGTCAAAGGTCTTTTTGACGGGCAAAACCCAATTCTCCAATCGTTATCCGGTATTGTCGTCATTAACATATTCC
>CAZUEI010000289.1:0-3158 GCA_964618985.1 uncultured Chloracidobacterium sp. | reverse complement strand
GATCGGTATCTTCATTTTGATTATCTTGGCGTAAGTGCGGGCGGCTTCCTTCATCGCGTTTTTGATCCGCTTGATGTCGGTGAGCTGTGAGCCGATATGGAAATGCAACAGGCGAAACATATCGATACGGCCGGCTTCCTGCAGACGGTGGATAACCTCGAGTATCTCAGTAGTGGTCAGGCCGAATTTGGCTGCTTCACCGCCGGACTTTTCCCATTTGCCCGAACCTTTGGAATAAAGTTTGACTCGGACGCCGATCATCGGAATGTCGGCTTCAGGGTTTTCCTCTGTTAATTTCTTGGCAAGCGCAAGCGTATGATCGAGTTCGCTGAGTTTTTCGATCACTATGACAACATTTTTACCCGCCGCTGCTCCGGCAAACGCTAGCTGTATAAAATCTCTGTCCTTAAAACCGTTGAGGACGAGCAGGCTGTCTTTGGCCTGTTCCAAGCCGAGGGCCGCGTAAAGCTCGGCTTTTGATCCCGCTTCGAGGCCGAAGTTATAACGCGAGCCCTCGCGCAAGTATTCTTCGATCACTGCGCGATTCGAATTGACCTTCATCGGAAAAACGCAGAGATGACCGCCCTGATATTCAAATTCCTTAATTGATTTGCGAAAAGCCGCCTGCAGTTTACGTATCTGGCCGAAGATCAACTGAGGGAAGCGCAGCAAGACCGGAGTATTCACTCCTCGCTTTCTGAGATCGTCAATGATCTCTTTTACATCGGCGGTGAAATTCTCATTTTCCGGCGCCCGAACGATCAGGTTTCCCTTACGGTTTACGCCGAAATAATCGGCGCCCCAATTATCGATGCCGTAAGTCTCGATCGTTTGTTCTGTAACCGCGCTCAAATTCGTTAGCCTCTCAGATAATAATCAGGAAAAACTAATAGCTTATAAAAAAATCGAAAAAAAACAAACACCTATATTTTTAAAAGACAAAATTCTGGCCTACGGAGATCAGAAAACCGAGCGAAAACTCTTTGGCATACTCGTTGCTAAGAATAGAAGCGGCAAGTCCGGTTAATGCAGCGACAGGCCGGAAATATTTGAAAAACCTTGCAGTTATAACAGGTCTCATCAGGATTTATGCCGTATCTTGTCAAGGTAAAGTGCCAAAAAATGTCACATATTGATTTGTGATAGAGAGATCGTCGAGGTACAAAAGTGATGAAAAAAAGAAGTGAACATGGATTTTCTATAGTTGAGTTATTGGTCGTCTGCGTGATCATCGGAATAATCGCCGCATTGGCCATCCCTTTCCTGCAAAAGGCAATTCGCGCCGCGGAAAACGGCAGCACGTTTGCCACGATGCGGTCGGTTTCATCGACGCAGATGAGCTATTATGGGCAGCACAACAGATTTGGCCGTCTGACTGAGATCAATAATATTATGTCCAACGCTATCGGCGTGCCCTCGGGCAATGAGGTAAATCGCGGCAAGTTTATTTTTTCGATGAGCCCCGACCCCAATCCGACCGATGCGCAATTAAGGGAAGGCTATACGATCGTCGCGAGGCGCGATGTGACCGGTGAAGGCGTGGTTTACCAATACGAACTTACACAATCCGGCGAGATCCGTCAGATCTTTCCCTAACATTCTCTCTCCGATTCCACTCCCAATTTTTCCCGCCCCGAAAAAGGTGACATAACAATGAATGTCTTCGAAGACCTTATCGTCGAACTAAAAGAAGAAAATCTGCTCGAAAACACAGTGGTCGAGACAGATAAACAAAAGAGATCCAATCGCGAGACAGCGACCGGCGACCGGGGTGCGGGTTTTGAGATCGAGATACTTGGCGAGACTTCGGAAGAAATTCCGGCAGAGCCGCCTCCGATCAAACAAAAGAAGGCAAAACTAGGCAAGGATTTCTTTAACAAGCGTGCCAATGACGAAGTTTCAAATCTTCAGATGGTAGAGCATGTTTTGACAGGAGTCGAACGTGAATATTTAAAGGTCGCTCCGAAGGCGTTTGACGATTTTAATGTAAAGAAAGCACTTCATATTTTTATCAATGTTGCCGAAAATGCCGATTCCGAGGAGCACAAGAAAGCAGAATTTGCCCTGATGCGGGAAACCGAGGCGTGGAGCCTGGCTCTGCTCGAGCGCGACAAAAATGTTGCCGTTTCGTCCCTTCGTCAGTATTGCGAAAACTCACGTCCCGCTTTGAGCTCTCAGGCGATGCTTGCCCTGGCTCGCTTTTACCGCAATGCACAGTATTCCGAATCCGTGCGGGCAAAATTCGATTTTGTCATCACCCGTCTCTTTTCACGCCCGATCGAACACGACAAGCGCGTTTGCCTGTTCGGCCGGAATGAAATGCTGACCCATATAAATAAGCTTTACAGCGAATGGTCGAGCGTTCCGCTTTATGATGCCGAAGAAGATGAGTCGAACGTTATGCTCACGGGATTGAGCTTTGAGGATCTGGCTGGCGAAGCCGAATCAGCGTCGAATTTCGACCATTTGATCGAGAGCGACTTTTTTGGGCGGCTACGGCTTTTTAAGGAGAGCGTCAACGAATTGTTTTATGAGCCGAGCGTCGTCGTTTCGGCGATCGAAAGCAACGTCCGCATCGGCAACGCATATGTAAATCTGATCTTTAAAGAGCGTCAAAAGATGGACGCCGCGGGGATTCAACAGAAATACAGCGAATTTAACGAGCAATCGGAATCGGTTTCTGACGCAGCAGGCCGAACTCTGGATCTTGGCGGATTGCTGAACGTTCTTACGGACGAAGTGATCCAGGCTCACAAAGCCGCACAGAACGAAACTGAATCGACCGGGGCTGACTCGCCGGAAACTGTGTCCGCCCCTGCCAAGGCTAAGAAGGCCCGCTCGCCTTTTGTCGAAAGATTGATCGATAACGTCAAGAGCGTGAACAGATGGCTTGTTGGCGTCTGTTTGGCTCTTTTGCTGGCCACCGCCGGGCTTTATGTCTGGTCAACCTATATTGTTGAAAGTGAGGTCTCGACCGCCGGTGTGGTGAAAGTTGATCTGGAAAATTCGCCGCTAAATGAGCATATTAAGACCGGACGCATCAGCGGCCAGACCTTTTACGGACTGCTTCAACCGTCATGGGATGCCCTGCCAAAAGAAAAACGGGAAGAGTTCCTGCAAATAGTTTTGCAACAGGGAGCAGAAAAAGGATTTACTCA
>CAZUEI010000288.1:0-3174 GCA_964618985.1 uncultured Chloracidobacterium sp. | reverse complement strand
AGCGACAATTCGCCGACGCTCATCGCGTCCTCGACCTTATCAATGCCCAGATCGCCCGCCGCGCCGAGTATCGCCAACGCAACCGGCAGATCGAACGCCGCTCCCTCTTTACGCAGATCGGCAGGCGCCAGATTGACCGTTATCTTTTGTATCGGAAAAAAATACCGGCTGTTTGTTATCGCCGCGCGGATGCGCTCGCGCGATTCGCGAATAGCCGTGTCCGGCAGTCCGACTACAGTAAAGTTCGGCGACAGGTCTTTATCACCGCCCGGCGGGCGCAAAGCCACCTCGATGTCCACAACAAGGGCATCAATGCCATACACAGTCGCCGACTGCGAAAGAAAAAGCATACGCAAAAGAGATTATGTGCAGTCTAGCATTGACCAGCAAAAATGTCGAAACGGACGCAGCAAACAAAAAAGGCCGGCTGAAAAAACTAAGTTTTTCAGCCGGCGCTTTCAAAACAGCTCTTTATTGGTTCTTGCTAGTCGGCCAATAAAGCTCCGGTCAACAGACGTTCGCTGATCTCGATCTGTCCGTCAACTGTCGTCGTTAGAGTGTCGCCTTCGTTGAAAATTAATCGCTCCCACGTCAATGGCGAAACAGAACCAGGCGAGCCTATTACTGTGAATTTGAGATTCATCAATACGCCATCTTCGTCTATCGGCATTGCGCCGTAGATGGCCACTCTCAGAAGTCCGGGCTCTTCGGCATTGACGACGAAGGAAAGCCCGCGGCTAACTGTTCCTGCGACATCGACCGGACTTACAAGCGGTTGTATCACAGCCGGATCGTACCTGAGATCGAATTCACAGGAGATAATTCCCTTGTCGTCAATTCCCTGCACGCCTAAGGGAACAATGATCTCATTACCTTTCGACGCTTCCATTTGTGGAGCCGCAACCTCGATGCCGCTTATCGCAGCATCATTGTCCAAACCGCTGCCAACTGCCGGGCGGGCGGGCGTGTTGTTCCAATTACCTGTGAGCTCACCAACCAAAATTGCATTGTAATCTTCGCCGGTGATGTTTGTAGTTACCGACGGATAAGGCCTGTTCGCGGGAAGGAATTTCCATGTGCCTGTAATTCCGCCTGTGGATGATACAACCCACTGTGCAAGAACTCCTGCATCGAATGACGTAATCGTGCCACTGTTACTCGTATCAGCGGCAATTAACTGATTAGAGTTCAGCAAAGGCGGAATGCCTGCCACGTGCTGAGCGATCCTCGCCGCGTCGAATGAGCTGATCCCGTTTGCGCCGCCTGTTTTGGTCGGCGTGACTGTGTAAGATCCCGCTCCAAAACCAGTGAGCGTATATTGCCCTGCGAGCGGGCCGGGAGCCGCAGTCGTCGTCGAAACGTTTGGCGAACCGGCTCCGCTTATTGTCACATTCGAAACATATCTCGGCGGGGTTGGGGCATTAACATAAAAAACGGTTCCCGAAATGCTGCCGTCCGTCGGCGTCGAAGTCGGCGTCGAAGTCGGAGTATCTGTTGCCGTATTTGTTGGCGTCGGAGTATCTGTTGCCGTGTTTGTCGGCGTAGGCGACGGCGTCACGGCACATACATTCATTAGCCCACTGACGTTTCCAAATCCGGTCGCTCCAACTAAAGTGGCAGCGCCGGTTGTGGTGTTGATCATGTGTAATTGTCCGGCGTTGCTTTGCCCACCACCCGCATAGAGAAGCCCATTTGGGCCGAACTCAAGACTGCCTGGAACAATGCCCGTGGCTCCGATCGCGGTCGCAGCTCCCGTATTAAGGTCTATGGTCAGTAAATTGAAAGGGCCTGTCCCGGCTTGGATGCCGTACATGACCCCGCTGTTGGAATCATAAGCGAGGCCGGAGATCGGGCCGACACCTGTTAAGCCAATGAGAGTAGATGAGCCTGTCCACGGATCAAGTATTCGCAGCGACGACGGGCCGTTAGTTACATCGAACGAAGCTCCGTAAAGAGTCGAGCCGACCCATTCGAGGCCTGTAAACGTGTGATTGTTAATAATTGTACCGCCGATCGCGGCTCCGGTTAAAATGTTAAACTCGCTGCCGAAAAATGAAGTTCCCGCCGCCTGCGCAAAAGCCCGCTGCGCCAACTGGTCGTACTCGATCTCGGTCGTAGCACCCGTGGGCAGCGATCCAACCAACGATCCTGCTCCAGTGTTTATATTCACTGTAAACAAAGTGCCCCCAGTGTCGGAACCATACATCGTCGTCGAGCAGTCAACAGGCGTCGGAGTAAATGTCGGAGTAAATGTCGGCGTGAAGGTCGCTGTATTTGTCGCCGTCGGAGTATTCGTTGACGTAAGTGTCGGGGTATTTGTCGGCGTCGGCGTGTTCGTCGGCGTAAAACCGGCCGGATATTGAACGCGCACTAACGGAGTACCGGTGCCGCGCGACAGATAATATAGAGTGCCTTCGTTGTGGACGTGAATGTCCACCATTCCGAAGCCAATGCCGGTCGCAAAGGTCGGCGCAGCTCCCATGCCCGACGGACTTAGCGGATCGATGTACTTTATCCAGCCTGCGCAATAATCGGCGAAAAAGTATTTGCCTACATACGTCGCGGGAAACATTGTATTTGTCGGGTTATAAAAATCGCCCCCGATTATCGTGCATTCTGAAACAGCGCCTGAAGACGAATATTGATAAACCGGGTCTGTATAGTTGGCATTTCCGCAGGGAGTGACCTGGCTGCCCGCCACAAATGTGCCTTCGCACGTCGGCCATCCGTAGTTCAATCCGGCAAGGCCGTTATCGACTTCTTCAGTTGTGTTCTGGCCGACGTCATTGATATACATCCGGCCTGTGCCCTGCTGAATGGCAAACGTAAAAGGATTGCGCAAGCCCACAGCCCAGATCGCCGTGTTTAAGCCGGTTGGAGAACCTGAAATGCCTGGAAATGTGGTCGGATTGTCGCCCGGAATTGTTCCGTCGGTGTTGATCCGCAGCATCTTGCCAAGCCTGTTCGAAAGCGATTGCGAATTTGTACCGACTGCGTTGTCACCCACTGCGACATAGAGTTTGCCGTCCGGGCCGAAGTGTATCGGGCCGCCGTTGTGGTTACTCGCGCTTAGAGACTCAAGGTCGAGAATAGGAAATTCGCTGCCGGGAACAACGATGTCTTCGTTCGCGCTGTCGGCGGTGAAGCGGCTTACGCGATTGTGCAGCGGCGACG
>CAZUEI010000287.1:0-3175 GCA_964618985.1 uncultured Chloracidobacterium sp. | reverse complement strand
TCGATGGCCTTGCGAAAGTTATCGTCCATGCACAAGGTCTCTTTGATCGCCACCGTACTGCCAAAACGCTCGTCCGTCGCAACATAAACCGCGCCCATGCCGCCCTGGCCGATCTGTTTATCGATCCGATAACGCTGCTGCAAAGTTGTTCCGGCTTGGATCATATTACCGCTATTCTCGCGACTCGTTTTGCTAATAATACTACAAACATTGCCCTAATGTTCAGTGAAAAGTGAATAGTGAATAGTGAATAGTGAATAGAGAACAAAGGAAGTTCTTAACCGTTCACTTTTAGTTTTTCGCTTTTAGTTTTCACTAAGACGCTGTCCCACCTGTCCCGAGTGTCCCAAACGTCCCACGTGTCCCGGGTGTCCCACGTGTCCCACGTGTCCCAACACTTTTTTGTTCCACCGCCGTTCCACACCGGTCTGGAACGGCGTAAGCTATTCATTTCATTGAAGTTAAGCCCTGTATTTTGCCTCTGTTCCACGATTTTTGAAAAAAAGTAAGACAATGTAAGACAAAATGTGTAATCGCTGTAAACAGGTGTGTTACGGTGTTCCACGGCTTCGCTGACACCCGATCTTTGCTGGAACGCTGTCCCAACTGTCCCACGTGTCCCGAGTGTCCCACGTGTCCCAACTGTCCCAGCGTTTTTAAAGCCCAAAGTCCAGAAACCAAAAGAACCAACTTTTCAAATAACCCGATCCGTAAGAAAAATGCAGATCACAGACTATTATACGAAAAAATGCACATAAAGTTCAACATTCTATCTGTGCAACGGCGGCCATAGTGCACAGCCGCTAGTTTAGAGTTACGGCTTTAGTTGCCAGAGTTTTCACGCGTAAACGCGTAACTCTGAACTTAGGGTTAGGTGCGGATCGCATTTTTTTCTTCTTTGGCGTTTTTCCACAAGAAGTCGGATAGGTATCAGCCTCAAACGAGAGCTAAGATGAATTCCGCCGTTTCAATCTTGATGATCAGTGGGCAGATCGGGTCGTCTAACAACTGGTGGCCGATGTTGAATTCGGTTATTACGACATCCCCGACTCTGCAAGCTGCAGCCGCAATCGAAGGCGTGTTTCAAGACGCGAGAATCCATTGATCAGATTTACAGTTCGCTCAAAATCCGTCTTTGATAAAGCCTGAAAGACGGAATGGTCGAGATGAACCCCGAACGAACTTTCCTGAGTCAGGAAAACCTCGCCCTGTCGAATCGATGAGTTTCCCTGGAAAGCACTTACGACGATTGAGGCGTTAGTGATTTCGTTGATCTGCGGGAGCATCGATTCCAGACTGCGAAATGCCTGATCTGCGTCGATTCTTGCATAAGAGGTGGCTAACTGGATAAGTATGCTCATCTCATGGTTGTTTTCGGGTTTCTCGCCGATCAGCCCTCTTGCTTTTCCCAGGAGAGCGAGAGCATAGGCTCGATTCTCAACAGGATCTCGGTCAAAAACGGTATTAGCGAGGTTGATGAGAGCCGAATAGCGATGGATCTCTGGCATTTCCTCGATCAACCGCTCAACCTCGGCAAATTTTCCGGCGTTCTGGAGAGCGTAGGCGGTATTGTATTCCAAGCTATGCAGCGCTCCCTCGAGAGCTCCGTCGGAAAAATTCTCTTCGAGCACCTGTCGCGCCCGATCGACATTTCCAGCCTGAGCGTATTTGTTGGCGACTGTTTGAAATACTTGAGCGCGGGAATTTACCGGAAAACGTTTTGCGTCGGCTAAAAGCTGCTCAGGGCTAATGTCCGAACTAAGAAGCTTTTGAAGGTCGGGATCGAAATCGTGGCCAAACCCGCTGTAATTTTGCTGAATTCGTTTGAGACGATCGACCGATCCGGGCGAGAGTTTCTCGGCGATCTGGATGATCGTCCCGATGTAATGACCGTACCCCGCATTGCCTTGATCAAGATGGAACGCTATCAGCCGGTCGGCAAGACCACGCATCTGCACATCATCGAACTTAAATGATTTATCGTCAGGATCGCGTTCGCGAATAAACTCCGTCAAGAAGCCGGAAGCAGCGTTAATTGCTCCATTGTCCGGCTGCTCCGACGTCGTCAGAAACTTACTTTTTGCTATCTTGTCGACGATCTCGGACGCCATTTCAGCCGCGCCAGCCGGGTCCTTTTCATGGAGCTTTTTTAATAAATTGAGGGTTTCATAGCTAATGCCTTTCTTTAGGGAATCCTTTAACAGTTTGGCCGCACGCTCGGGCTTCTGCTCCGCCGCCATTCGCTGGAAGCTTTGCTCCAGATTTAATTCGTTCAGAGCAAGGTAATTATTGTTTGTGTAATTGCTTACCTTCTGACTTCTTCCAGCCTGAATGCGTAGAGCGTCGATTACGGCAGCGGGTCGCGTTTTGACGAGTGCGTCAAGTGCAATCTCCGCGTCGCGCCTTGCGATGATGTTCAATATCTGCGGGCGCGTCAACTGGCTTGTAAGCAGATCGTGATTCGCTCTGACTGTTTTGCGCGAGGCCTCTGCAGCGGCCTGGGCATTTGCGAGTTCGGCAATCGCTGTCTCAAAAAAGGCCTGACTAACGGCTGGGCTATTCTTCCACACGATATTTCCAACCGTTGCATAAACAAAAGCTCGATTTTCCCCAAGCTTCAGGTTAGGAACGTCGGCAATGATCTGTTCAATCAAAAGCTCTTGTCGCCGTTGTTTTTCCTTTATTTGACTTTCGGCTTCCGTATTTTGGGCAAGTGAAAAAGCAGGAATCATCAAAACGACCACGAATGAGAACCACAGCCTAATTTGCATATTTTATCTCCAATTCTAAGAACGCTACCCTTAAAGAGTTTGCAGACGCAAAAAAGGTTGCATCGCCGAAAATGAAAACTGATTGAGACGAATAACGTTAGCCGTTAATTAGAATCACGAAGCGATTGCCTCGATCATTTCGCGGACGGCCTGGCTGAGTCCGACAAAGACTGCACGGGAGATGATGTTGTGGCCGATGTTGAATTCGGTAATTTCGGGAATTGCTGCTAGGGCTCCGACGTTGCGGTAAGTCAGGCCGTGGCCGGCGGCGACTTTTAGGCCTAAGCTATGGGCGTGAACGGCGGCGGAAGCGATGCGTGAGACTTCGGCGGCGGCTTTTTGAGCGCCTTCGCCGTGGGCGGCACGCGAACTCAAGGTCATCTCGGCGTATTCTGCTGTACAAA
>CAZUEI010000286.1:0-3210 GCA_964618985.1 uncultured Chloracidobacterium sp. | reverse complement strand
CCAAGCGTACTGGCGACGACTTCTTCGGCGGCAATCGGTTTTTCCGTTTCAGCAACGGCTTCTTCCGAAGTTTCTTCTTCGTGCACGGCTCCGATGCGTTTTCTAAGTTCGGAAAATTCTTCGCGGTCACCAAATTCTTTGACTAATTCCGCGATCGCCTTTTCGGCCAGTTCGTTGTAATCGTTCTCGATGTAAAACGTTATGCTTTCGATCTCTTTCTGGATCTTCTGTTCGTCGGCGAGCGAGACCTGGGCATTTTTTTCTTTTTTGTCCTTTGCCCGTTTTTTGCCGTTTTTGGACTTCTTGTCAGACGACTCTTCGATTATCTCGGCTTCGATAATGTCATCGTTCTGTTCAGTGCCATCAGCCTGTGACGCCTTTGATTCCTTTTTGTGGCCGTTCAGTTTCGACTTGTCTTCAGAGTCTTCCGCCTCAGATTCGCCAACTTCCTTTTTTGCAAATTGCGACCTAAGCAACTCTTCATCCACCGGACTATCTTCAAATCCGTATTTCTCATTGATCTCATTCAACCGGTCGCGGTATCGGGTTTCATGCGGCATAATCACGACCAATTGAGCGAGCGCAAAACGCTCGTCCTCGACCGATTCCTTTGACGCGGCAGCAGCGCGAAGCCGTTCCAGCGCAAGACGGAAGCCGTTTTCGTCGTTTAGCCAGGAATTGTAACGAACCAGCAGATTCAATCCCGTAAGCTGATTGGGATCGCGTTCGAGAATCTCATTTATCCACTTGCTGCATTCGTCGGCCTGACCGCCTGCGAGCAGATATTCGCTACTCATTGTCAGAATGCGTGACGCCGATTCCGGATCGTTCACATTCAAATAGATCCTTATCAGATCCAAAAACTTAGGATAATTTGCCGGCTCGATCTCGACCAGTTTTATGACCGCCTTTTCGGCTCCCGCCGCATTTTGCGAATCAATGCAGCATTCGATCAAGAGATAAAGCACATCGCGATTGTATGGTTCGCTTTCGAGGATCTCTTCGATCAGCGAAGCTGCTTTGCCGGCACGTCCCAGAGCGGATTGAGCCTTGACAAGTCCGCCAAGTATTCGCAGGTCGGTCGGCTTGATATCGAAACCCTTCATCAGCGCGCGGACAGCATCTTCGTGCTTGCCCTGCCTGCTAAATCTATTTCCCGCCTCAGCATAGGCCTCGACAGCGTCTTCCTTCTGGTTCTCGCGGACATACGAATCCGCAAGACTCATGCATACTTCAGTGTTGTTCGGGTCGAGCAGTGCGATCTGCTTCCACATGGCAAGAGCTTCGATGCGTCTGCCGTTTTTTTCATACTGCTCGGCGAGAGTGGCGTAATGAGCCTTGGCTTCGGAGAGCGATCCTTTCCCCTTATGAAGTTCCGCGAGCTTTGTCAAAACCTCAATAGAATTCGGCTGCAACCGCGAGACCTTATTAAACATCGCGATCGCTTTCTGTGCGAAGCCCTGTTTATTGTAATGCTCTGCGACTTTAAGATAGCATTCGACCGCCTCACGATTTTCCGAGCTTTTCGCATGCAGGTCGCCGAGCATATTAAGCGTCGTTATATCCCGGGAATCATTGTCAACAACAGCTCGGTATTCCGCGATTGCCGCGCGTATTTTGCCTTGCGCCACATAACGCTCGGCGTTTCGCATCGCTTTTGATTTATCAAAACCCATTATTTTTTTAGACAACAGAACGCAGGCTAAGAGGGACAGGCCAGACACGCCGGAAAGTTAGATTTTTGCAGTAGATAATACACAGGTTAAATCGCAAGCCAACCTGTAACTCTAAATCTAGCATGCCACTACAAAGGTGTCAATATGTTTTGACAATGTTTTGTAATATTTAACGCCATTCCGAATTATCTACTTTTGATTTTTCCTACTCATTCTCTTAGGCTCTAGTTTGGTCTAATCAATATGCAAGCATTAATTTTGGCAGGCGGCAGAGGAACACGGCTCAGGCCTCTTACCGTTTATACTCCCAAACCCATCGTCCCGTTGGTAAATCGTCCATTCTTGTTGTATCAGATCGAGGTTCTGCGAAAAGTAGGCATTACCGATATCACGCTGTCGCTGAGCTATCAGCCTGACAAGATCGAACATCTTCTGGGCAACGGCGCCGAATTTGGCGTAAAACTACGTTATGTAACGGAGCCGTCGCCGATGGGCACCGGCGGCGCCTATAAATTTGCCGCAAATGCGATCCGCGAAACTACCGTCGTTTTCAACGGCGACATTCTGACTGATATTGACATTGGTAAATTGGTCGAATTTCATCAGGCAAAGTCGGCGGCGGCAACGATCACGCTTGTGCCTGTTGATGACCCGTCTCGTTACGGCCTGATAAAAATAGACGAAGACAGCAAAATACTTTGTTTCGTCGAGAAACCGCAGCCGGACGAGCTTGCAGAACTTAAGATAAACACCATTAATGCAGGCATTTACGTACTCGAACCGACGATCCTCGACATCATCGCCGAGGACGCCAACAAATCGTTTGAATATGACGTTTTCCCGGATATTTTGAAACGCGAACTGCCGTTTTTCGGCTACGAAATGAAAGACAAATATTGGCGTGACATCGGGACTCCGGCCAGCTATCTTACGGCTCACCACGATTTTCTTAGCGGTAAACTCTCCTTTTTTGAGATCGAAAAGGGCAGTGTATCCGATGATGTTGCAACACGTGCCGAGATCGACAAGCTGTCTGTTATCGGCGAAGACTGCCAGGTCAAATCAGGAGCCAAGGTTGTCAATTCCGTTATCGGTACCGGTGTGCATATAGAGGAAAAAGCGGTGATCGAGAATTCGGTGATATGGTCACACACACGCATCTCTACTGCTGCCGAAATACGCAACGCGGTCATCGGTCGAAGTTGTCACATAGGCCGCAACGCTATAATTGGCGAAGGAACGGTTCTAGGCGACAAAAGCACGCTTACGGATTATACAAAGTCCTGAACACACCTCCTCATGCCCGAATTACCTGAAGTCGAGCTTATCTCGCGATCGCTAAACTCGCTTGTTAAAGGCCGCACCATTCTTTCTGCTAGACTTTTTCGCTCGCGGCTCGCACCCGATACGCCACCGGTAAAGTTTTCAAAAGAACTCCGCAATGCCACCATCAATTTCGTCCACCGACGCGGCAAGCACATTCTCTTCGATCTGAGCGGCGGAAAAACTCTGATCGTCCACCTGCGAATGAGCG
>CAZUEI010000285.1:0-3211 GCA_964618985.1 uncultured Chloracidobacterium sp. | reverse complement strand
TTGACGTCACTACGGTTACAAACGGCGAAGAGGCGATGCAGAAAATTGCCGAGGTCCAGCCCGACATCCTCATACTCGATGTTAATATGCCTGAGCCGACCGGCTACAAGATCTGCGAAACGATCAAGCAGGACGAATTGACGCGGCACATTCCTGTCCTTTTGATAGTCGGGTCGTTTGAGCCGTTTGACCAGAGCGAGGCCGAGCGTGTCGGCGCCGACGGATTTTTGACAAAGCCTTTTCAGTCGATTAGAGATCTCATTGTTAGGGTCGAAGAATTGATCGGCACACAACACAGATCTGCAAGCCCCGCCGAAACTGCGGACATCGACAATCTGTTTGACCGCAGTTTTAGCGACACAAATGAGAGGACGGAGGAACTAAACGTCGAGATGTTCTTAGGCGATCCCGGAATGGACGATGAGATCATCGAGGCGAGTTATCCGTCACGCGACGCGCCTGTAGATGATGATGATCTTGTAATTCTTACAAAGGTTGGCGCCGAAGCGGGAGCATTCTCGCGTCTTGATGATGCATTTGAGCCACCTCTTGTGAACGACGCGGGGCACGCCGTCGTTGAGAGTACATTGAAAGAACCATCCGAGGAGTTCATTGCGCTTGTGACTCGACGTGTCGTCGAAAAGTTGTCCGACAAGGTCGTCCGTGAGATAGCAAAAGAATCTGTCCCGCGTATCGCCGAAAAACTGATCCGCGAGGCTTTGGAAGAAGATAAGAAATAAGTCAGAACCGGGAGCGATAGCGACTGGGTTTTTTGTGGTAACGATTGGGAACCCAGTCGCTATCGCTCCCGGTTCTGACACGAACACATATGGAACTCGCAAAGGCCTACGACCCGAAAGAGGCTGAAGAAAATCACTATAAACGTTGGGAAGAAAGCGGTTTTTTCGCGCCTGAGATCAATCAGGATGAGAATGCCGAAGCCTATTCGATCGTCATCCCACCGCCCAATGTAACGGGCAGCCTGCACATGGGCCACGCCCTCCAGCACACGATAATGGACGCTCTGACGCGTTGGAAGCGGATGCAGGGCTATCGCACTTTGTGGCTGCCCGGAACGGACCACGCCGGTATTTCTGTCCAAAGAAAGGTCGTCGAGCAGCTCAAAAAAGACGAGCATAAAAAGCCGATGGACATCGGCCGCGAAGAGTTCCTGCGTCGCTGCTGGCAGTGGAAAGAGCTCTACGGCAACACGATCACCGAACAGATGCGTCGCGAAGGCGCGTCGGTCGATTGGTCGCGGCATCGTTTTACTATGGACGAATCGCTGTCGCTCGCGGTTCGCAATGTGTTCTGCACGCTTTACGAAGAAGGGAACATCTATCGCGGCCTTCGCATCGTCAACTGGTGCCCGAAGGACAAGACCGTTCTGTCCGACCTTGAGGTAAAAGAGGAGACGAAAAAGGACGGCAAACTTTATTATTTGCGATATCCTGTGGCCGGTGTCGGTAGCCCGCACGTAAGTAAGGGCGCACACCCTAACGGTCAGGCTACGGACACAATCACCGTCGCTACGACACGGCCTGAAACGATGCTCGGTGATACGGCGGTCGCGGTCAATCCCGAAGACGAGCGATACAAAGACCTGATCGGCAAAACGATCATACTGCCGCTTTCAAACCGCGAGGTCCCGGTCGTCGCTGACGAATACGTCGATGCCGAATTTGGAACCGGAGCGGTCAAGATCACGCCCGCGCATGATCCGAACGACTATCTTATCGGTGAACGCCACAACCTCGAACAGCTTCTGGTGATGAACATGGACGGCACGATGAACGCCGCTGCCGGGTCGGAGTTCGAGGGCATGGACAGGTTCGCCGCGCGTGAAAAGGTCGTAGAGGAATTTGAAAAGCTCGGGCTGCTCGAAAAGGTTGACGATTACGAGGTAACACTGCCGATCTGCGAACGCTGTAAGACGATCGTCGAGCCGATACTTTCCGAACAGTGGTTCGTCAAGATGGACGAGCTGCGCGATCTCGGGCTTGAGCTGATCAAAAACGAGAATGCCCCGCATTTCTCTCCCGAAGTCCCGCACGCAAAGGTTTACACAACTTGGCTCGAAAATCTAAAGGACTGGACGATCTCGCGGCAGCTTTGGTGGGGACATCAGATACCGGCGTGGTACGACGATGAAGGAAATGTCTATGTCGCCCGCTCCGCCGAAGAAGCAAAAACGAAAGCCGGCGGAAAAGAACTGACGCAGGACGGCGATGTGCTCGATACGTGGTTCTCGTCGGGCCTATGGGCGTTTTCGACCTTCGGCTGGAACGGCGAAGACGCTGGTAGGCAGTTGGCAGAAGGCAGTAGGCAGTCAACCGATCTACCGCCAACCGCCAACCGCCAACCGCCAACAGACTTAGATACATTTTTACCGACCGACGTTCTCGTTACGGGCCGCGACATTATTTTCTTGTGGGTTTCGCGAATGATGATGCTCACGAAAAAGTTTACCGGCAAGACCGCTTTCAAAGATTGCGTCATTACGGGCACCGTTCTCGGCAAAGACGGCAAGCCGATGTCCAAATCACGCAACAATGGCGTCGATCCTATCGAGATGTTCGACAAATTTGGCGTCGACGCGACGCGTATCTATCTAGCGTCGATCGCGACCGGCGCCGATGTCAAATGGAACGACATCGGCATTGAGACCTATCGCAACTTCGCCAACAAGATCTGGAACGCGACGCGGTTCTGCCTGATGAATGCCGAAGGCGCGGCGGTCGATCACCAAAGCCTCTTGTCCGGCGACGCCGACCTTGCGGACCGTTGGATCATCTCTCGCCTCAACCGCACGGCTCTCGACGTTAACGCTGCGTTGAACAAGTACGAATTTCACACGGCCGTATCGCTGCTCTACCACTTTTTCTGGGACGATTTTTGCGATTGGTATATCGAGCTGAAAAAGGACCAGATCACGTCGGGCGACAAGGCGGCGACGACAAAGATCGCGACGATCATCGAGATCGCTTTGCGCTCTCTGCATCCTTTTATGCCCTATCTGACCGAGGAACTGTGGCTTAAATTGCCGGGGACTTCCAACGCTCTTCATAACGCGGCATACGCGAACGCCGAAGCGACGATAATGCTGACGACCTTTCCGCCGGGAGACTTGCGGGCTGTCGACGAAGCGGCCGGGGCCGAGATGTCGGCGGGCATTTACCGGATAACAAAGGTGCGTAACATCCGTGCGGAA
>CAZUEI010000284.1:0-3242 GCA_964618985.1 uncultured Chloracidobacterium sp. | reverse complement strand
TGCTAAAGCAGTTTGGGATCGAGGTTTCCGCGACGCGTGTCTTTCGCGATGTGAGGTGTGTGAGATATGAAGGTTCGCCCATGCTTTTGCTTTCGCTGGACGAAGCGGTTTATATTGCGAGATCATCTCGTTCGTCCGCGGCTAAATTTCTTTTAGAAAAAAGGCCGGCTGAGGAAAATCCAATAGAGTAAAAAGGCGCTTGCCATTATCGAGCCGATAAGAAGCAGGATCAGCAGCCCGATCAATCCGAAGACAAATATGTAATCGCTTGTTTTGCCTTTGCCGTGCCCGGCGGCACGAGTGCGGATGAGATCCATATTCTGCTGGTTGGACCTCCAGAAAAAGTCGAACGCATCACCCAGGAACGGGATCGACCCGACTAAATAATCAAGGCCGATATTAAACGCCATCCGCAGCAATGTAATTTTAGGCACGCCATAGCGGACGCCCGCGACGAGAATGTAAAACGATGCAAATGACGTGAGCGTGTCGCCGACGTTCGGGATCAAACCGATCAAAGCGTCAAGCCCGAACCGCCAGCCCGTGCCGGGAACGCGGAAAAGACCGTCGAGATAAAAGGCGAGATCGTCCAGCCCCTTTTCAACTTCGATCTGCCTTTGCCGCTCTAAATTCGACATATGAACTACGGTCTGTCGCCAACCGGAACGCCGCCCTCTTCCTCAGGCTCTTCCTTTTGCTTTGGCTTTGGTTCCTTAGGCGGCGCTTTTTCTCCGATGATCTTTATCGACATGATCTTATCGCCGCGCACGATATTATCTATGACTTTCATGCCGATCTCGTTCACACGGCCGAAAACTGTGTAGCCGCCGTCGAGATGCGGCTGCGGCGAATGCGTGACAAACCATTGCGAGCCTCCGGTGTCTTTGCCCGACAGTGCCATGCCGACCGCGCCGCGGTCAAAGGGACGCATGTTGATCTCGCAACGGATCGACCAGCCGGGGCCGCCGTTGCCGTCGCCGCGTGGGTCGCCGTCCTGCATGACGAAATTCGGCACGACGCGATGAACTTCGACGCCGTTAAAGTAATCTTCGCGAGCCAGCTTGATAAAATTATCGACCGTCAGTGGAGCGTCCTCGGGATAGAAGTCGATCGTAAATGTTCCTTTTTCGGTTTTAACAACCGCTTTGACCGCGCCGTTCTTGCGCGAAACCGCCCGCACGTAATCGTCCTTCGTGCTCATCATTTGCCCGAGCTTTGTTCCGTAAGCCGCAGTGTATGGAAAAACGCGGTTCGTGCGTCTTGCAAATGCCTTCTCAACAAATGGCGTAACATCGGGCGCCAGCTTTTGCAATTCAGTATCCGAAAGCAGATCGAGCGCTTTTTTTCGAGTCAGGTAATCGGCGGAGCTGATCGCGGCCTGAAGCGTTTTGGCCGCTTCCCTTTTGTCGAGTTTAAAGAGCGCATCCATTATGGCGAGCCGCGCATCGTTATACTCTTTATCCATCTTATGCGCATATTCAAAGGCTTGCTGAAGAGCCTGGACATTTTCTTTTGAAGTGGGACGTTCCGCGATGAGTTCTGCTGCTGCAGTCCGGACGAATACGTCATTGTTCACGAGACGCGCTCGTAAAAAAGCGTCCAGATCTTTGGTCTTAAATTGCGCAAAAGCTCGAATAAAATCCGGCGCGGCGATCATGTTCTTCTTGTCTTCGTCCGAATAGGGCGTTGACAAGTCGTCGGGCGTCCCTACGCGATGTGAAAGACCAACGGTAGTGTAGGGCGTTGACAGTCTGGCGGCCATCCGGCGAAGCAGTGTCGGAGCCGCGGTGCGCATTTTCTGAACTTCTTCGGTTCTCGGAAACATCGCGGCTAGCTCGGCGGCGACTTGCGCGGTCGTGGTCAAGCCCCAACTTGTTTTCAGTGCAGTCGGCGAAATCGTGAAATCGCCGGGCTTGACACGCATTCGGGCCACTGAAAATTCGGCGGTGTGGCCGTCGTCGAGTTTCACAAGCTCGTCAAGAAACTTGACCGCCCGCTCGTTTTCCGAATCGGACATCAGCCGGCCCAAAACCGTCGCGATGTGGATCAGTTCATTTTTCTCAGCCGGGTGAGCAATCTTCGAACTCTTATAACCAACGAGGAGTTTTTCGCCGCGTTCAAGCAGCTTATCTGCAGCCTTTGGGTTTTTGAGGCTGACCAGCGCCGACATTGCTGACACGCGGACGCGGAGATCAGCGTCCTCAGTCGCACTTCTGACAAGCAGATCGAACGCCTTCACGTCTGCCGCCGAGCCAAGGGCGCGTGCCGCGTTCGCGCGTGCCATCGGGTCGGCGTCCGAAGCGAGTATCTTTTGCAGAGCCGCATTTGCCTGATTTGCTCGAAGCCTGGCAAGTGTGTTCGCCGCGTCGGCGCGGACGCGGGCATCCGTGTTTTTGAGAAACTCCGCTGTCAGAAAATCGGTATCGTCCGGGCGACGGCGTTTGGGGTCACTGACAGTCGCTCGGGCGGCGGCGGTAAGGCCGAGGATCACGGTGTCGCGATCGGGCTTTATTTTCGGACGGTTCTGCTCGTCCAGTGTTTTTAATATCGCTTCGCCCAGGCTTTTGGATTCTGCGGCTTTGGGGTTAGCAGCGGCGATCTTTCCGGCGGCTTCGACCGCGCGGGCACGAACGGCGGCGGGCGTTGCCGTGTCATTCAAAGTTTTCAAAATGGCATCGGCCGCCTTGATCGATTCGATCTCGCCGATGGCAAACGCGGCCATCGCACGTACCTCCTGCGATTTGTCATCACTCAATAATGCGGCCAATCCCGCGACGGCTTTCTCGTCGCCGATGCGGCCTGCGGCAAGCGCCGCGCGGCTGCGAATTTTAGGATCGGGCGAACGCAGCAGATCTTCGAGCACATTGTCATAGCCGCGTGCGTCCTCGGCTTTGACGATCTTTACGAGCGTTTCTATCGGGACCTGAGCGTGAGTGAGCGAAGCGCAAATAAAGACAAACGTCGCAGCAATCAGTGTTTTTTTCATAGAGAAATAAAAGGCCTTACGTCCTTCGTGAAGCGAACGGGACAACGAGGCCGACACGTTCATTGTGTGCCAGCGGCTGGCGTTTGAGCAAATTCTTAATTTGTTTGAGGGCTCCGGCACGCGGAACCGAGGCTCGGCATTATCAGCCTTCGGCTTCCGCGAACTTGCTTGTCGCGGTTTCTTCGGCCTCTTTTATCATTGCCAGATTCTTGACCTCGATCTCGTTTAGCTGATCGTCCATAAACTCCGGATTTGC
>CAZUEI010000283.1:1216-3254 GCA_964618985.1 uncultured Chloracidobacterium sp. | reverse complement strand
TGCGAAAAGCGGCAGGCGAAAAATGCGCAAAAGCTGCACGCTCTTTTGACCGAGCGATGGAAAGCTAAGATAACGGTCGTCGAAATCGACCGCAAACTCGAGCAACCGCGTCTCGAAATGCGGTCAAAAAGGAAAATTCGCGAGCTTTGGCGCGAAAAGGCAAGGAAACTTGCACTTCCCGAACGAGCGGAGCCAAGCTTGTCCTCACAAAAGATCATCGAACTTGCGCCTGACAAGATGGATATTGTTTATTCAAAGCAGGGCGAAACGCTTCGGTTTTTTGGTCTGCCGTTTGCTCGCGTGAGGACAATGCTGGGAATGGAAAAAGCGTGGTTTGGCGTTGGCCGTGATAGACGGATCTTGTCAGATGAAAACTGGGATGATCTTGCGGATTTGGTTGATCTGCTCGAGATCAACCGGTCGGCCGATGCTACAAACAAGCGTCACGAATACTATCGCACAGCACCCGAGGCGTGGCTCGAATCAATATTCCGCCGCAATATAAAATTACTGGACTCCAATCTAATTCTGTCGCCGATCTACAACCAGTTTCGCTCATCCAATGACAAGATAGACCTGCTCGCGCTGCGCAAAGATGGACGTCTCGTGATAATCGAATTAAAAACGCAGCCCGACCGCGAGATGATCTTTCAGGCCGCGGATTACTGGCGAAAGATCGAATTGCTGCGTCGGCGAGGAATATTAGACGCCGCAAATCTATTTGACGGCCGCGAAATTCTCGACAAACCTGCACTTATTTATCTTGCGGCTCCGGCGTGGAGCTTTCATCGCGATTTTGAATTTTTTGCGCGGACAATTTCACCCGAGATCGAACTTTGGCGGTTCGAACTGCATGAAAACTGGCGGGAAAATGTAAAGGTTTTGGCTAGAGTAAACTACTGCACGAATCGATAGCCGACGCCGCGGACGGTTTGCAGTATTTTTGGGTTGTTAGGCTCGTCTTCGAGATGTTTGCGGAGGCGGACAATAAAGTTATCGATCGCCCGCGTGTCGGTGTCTTCCTGCAGGTGCCAGACCTCTTCGAGAATGGCCTTTCGCGAGACGGCGCGGCCTTCGTTTTCGATGAGGTATTGCAGCAGTTTTGTTTCCATTAACGTGAGGTGGATGATCTCGCTATCATTTCTGAGTTCGAGATTTTCAAAATCTATGTAGCGACCATTTATTTCTGCACCGACAGGAGCATTGGCCGTTTTTGACTCGCTGCGGATCCATTGCCGCCGCCGCAAAAGGCCGTTTAGCCGCGCTAAGAAAATTTCGAGATCAAAAGGCTTTGCAAGATAATCGTCCGTCCCGGCTTCAAAGCCCTGCAAAACATCCTCAGGCCGTCCGCGTGCTGTCAGCATCAGGATCGGCGTGTAATCCTCGCGCTCGCGCATTGTTCGAGCGACTTCAAACCCGTCAACCGTCGGCAGCATAACATCGAGTACGACCGCGTCGAACGCGGTGTCACCAATCCATGCAAGCGCGACATCGCCATCCGCCGCGATCTCTGCTTCGTAGCCCTCGGCTTCGAGATTAAATCGCAGGCCGTCGGCCAGATGCTCTTCGTCTTCGACAATGAGAATTTTCATACTCGCGGTAATTGGACAAAAAAAGTCGTTCCTTTTCCCTCGCCCTTGCTCTCGGCCCGGACGCGGCCACCATGTTTTTCGATTATCGAGCGGACGATGGCAAGGCCGAGGCCGGTACCCTTTGCGGCTGTGTCAGTCGCATTCGGGACGCGGTAAAATCTTTTGAAAACTCGCTTCAGATCGGCGCGGGCTATGCCGATGCCGGTGTCTTTTATATATACTTCGGCGGTTTTTGCTCCCGATGAGCCGAGCCGGACAGAGACCTTTGGCTCGCTGCCGGAATACTTGATCGCGTTATCGAGAAGATTTGTTATCGCGGTCCGCAATTCGGTTTTGTCTCCTAATACTTTTATACCGTCGCCGGGCGCGGAAAATCTGATCGCCGACTCACTGAGATGCTGCTGTTCGCGAACAGTTTTTATTGTGTTGCTCAGCAGATCGCTCAT
>CAZUEI010000283.1:0-1116 GCA_964618985.1 uncultured Chloracidobacterium sp. | reverse complement strand
ACCGCCAGCACTGAGAGGCTGATGCCAAATATCAGAAAAAAAACTGCGGTTTTACGGCGACGCATAACTTCAATGGTAAATGCAAAATGGTGAATGGTAAATGTCGATCAGACATTCATCACTCACCATTCACCTTTATTCATTCAAAACTAGGCCGCTATTCTAAGTTCTTTCGGCGTCTCGGACTCGGTGGCGAGATCATACGCATAAACATTGCTGATCAAGCCGAGCTTTTCCATAATCTGCAACTGGTACCAATTGATATCAAATTCCTTCCACGTAAAGCCGTGCTTGGCAGAACGCGGAAATGCGTGATGATTATTGTGCCAGCCTTCGCCAAATGTGACGGCGGCGACTAACGCGTTGTTTCGCGAATCGTCACGGCTTTCAAAACGCCTGTATCCCCACAAATGCGTTGCTGAATTTACAAGCCATGTAAAATGCCAGCTCACCGTTATTCTAAAAACAACAGCCCACACGACCATCGTCCAACCGCCGATCGCGAATAAAATACCTGCGAGGATAAGCGTTGTCACATAGTAATAATTGTCAAGAAGCCGCAGATATGGATCCTTCATCAGGTCGGGCGAGTATCTTTGTCTGGTCGCCTCAGATTGTGCCTGAGCCGTTCCACGAAAGATCCAGCCAACGTGTGACCACCAAAAGCCATTTCCACGAGGGCTGTGCGGATCTTTGTCGGTGTCGGTAAAGGCATGATGCAGTCGATGTGTCGTTACCCAAGTGATCGGTCCGGATTGCAAACCGAGCGTGCCGCATGTTGCCAGAAAACGCATCATCCATTTTGATGTAGTGAACCCGCGATGCGTGAGCAACCGGTGATACGCGATCCCTATGCCCCAACTTGCCGCAACCCACCAGCAGATAAAAGCCGCCAGAGCATTCTGCCAGCTAAATGTGAACAGCGCCGCAACAGCCGCTATATGAAACGCCGCCACAAAAATTATCGTGTTCCAATTGTATTTACCGGCTCGTGACGGTGTGAATTCTATGATGTTTTGCATTTATTATGAATCCCGATGATGGTGATTACTGTCGGGGCAATTGATCGCCCACATTTACGGTAACAGGTTTGAGCGACTGTAATTGTAAGAGTTT
>CAZUEI010000282.1:0-3257 GCA_964618985.1 uncultured Chloracidobacterium sp. | reverse complement strand
AGAAAATTGAGCGTCGGGTCGAGAAGGCGCGTTTTTTGCAGGCCGAGATAGACCGGATCAGTTCGATTGTTTGTGCCGAGGCCTCGAGGGCTTAACCCTTTGTCCGGCCTCCCGTTATCTTCTTCCTTATCAGGATTTCCAACCTCGAGACGGCGCTTGCCGCCGCGCTCGAACACGCGGAGAATGTTGCCGGGCTGGGAGATTTCCCAACGCGGAAGCGGATACAGCGATTCGAGAAATCCCTCCTTTGCCTGCTGATCGCGGGTCGGAGGCGGCATCTGAAACAATGCCTGCGGCTTTCCGTCCTCGTTATAACTTTCGCCGAATTGAGTGTCCTTGATGTGATAGCCGCCGTTGTTATAAAGCGCCGCACCCCAGAGCATTGCGCCGTGAGCCATCATGCTTCGAGGGCTTCGTTTAGTTTCTTCCGCATGGCACGTGCCGCACGTTTGGCTGATGACGCGAAAATCGCCGGGATTGATAAAGCGGACGAAATCGCGACTTTCTTTAGCGAGAAGGGTATTCGTCCTTTCAGGATTTCGGCTCGAACAATCTCCATTCTTACAGCCCCATTCCTTTGGGAAACGCGGCTGGACGTGAGCATCTTTTTGAGTGGTTGCCGCCGGATTGCCGCCGTGACAGGCTGTGCAGCTTAAATCTTGAGCATCTTTGCCGTCTTTCAGCGTTTCGTAAACATCACCGCTGCTGTTGAATTTGTGCATCGGTTCGATATTGTTGTGGCATTTTACACAGCCCTCGACGATAACATCTTCCGATTTTGGCTCAGACGGTGAAGCGGGTTGCTCATTAACATGAACTTCAGAAGGCGACACGGATGATGCTACGTTCAATTCCGCAAGTGTATTGCTGTTCCAGATTGCGGACGCAAACAGGCAAACAAAAACCAGCAAGACGATCAGCTTGATCCGATTGTGCATGTTAGTTACTGCGGCCATTATTACTCACCTCGCGTTACGTTAGAAAATAAGTTTCATCTGGCTGAACAGCGAATACTGCGGCTTTGAAGGATTTACGACTTCGCCCGTGCAAAAATTTGGTATCGGGCAGTTCCGCTCCCTGTCGGTATAGACGTCCTTAAATCCTTTACCTGCAAGAAATAGGCTGCCGCCAAATGTAAACGTCACATTATTAATCAGCCAAGGACGGTAAACCACACCGAGACTTAAATCGCCTCCGATCTCGTGACGAATACGCGGCTGCAACAGAACGTATTCGAGCGATTCGGTCCGATGAAATCGGAGATAGTTTGCGTTAAACACCGCCTTTACGGTTTGCGTTAATTCGGCGTCAACGCCCAAGTTAAAGATCTGAATGCCCGGGTTGACAAAATTTGCCTGGCCTTCGGTCTTGCTCGAACGCAGCGTCGGCAAAAGGCTGTTGTTCTGAACCAAACCGACCTCGGTCGATACAAGACGTATTCCCTGTCTGTTCCAATACGAGAACTGCCCGCCGACAAAATTTGGATCATCTAAAATTGCGTCGAAACCATTCGCCTTGCCATCAGTCGGATCTTTGTCGCCTGTCGCAAAGAAAATCGATGCGCGGTAACGGAGCCAATCGCGGTCTATCGATGCCTCGACAGCCGCCATGTGAGCACGTATGTTGGTTTTTTTGCCGGCTATCGGATTATCGCTGTCGCGGCCAAAAGCGAAGTAATACGAATTGGACAAGTTCAATATCCCGATGTGGCCGTCGCCATTAAAACCTACGTAACCAGCTTTTACATCATGCTCACGGGCACTGCCGATCAATGCCGGCCTCACCAAAAAGCCGTTTGTGTCGTAATGAATGCCTCCGCGATCATCATTATATGCGGCTATCGCCTGGATCGTGTAACCTTTTGTCAGAAAATCCTGGCGATAAAAATTTGCTATAAAAACATCTTGATTCCGTGTTTCAAAGGTGTTCAATCCGCTGTTCGTGTCTTTTTCAAGCTGATTGAAATAAGCCACATTGAACTGGCTTTTATTGTTCGAAAACGCACCGAAAAGGCGAGCGCCGAGATTATTGTCGGAATACAGGAAGCCGCGAAAATCGGCATTGAAAGGTTGAATACCCGCCCGCAGAAAAACTGCGTCGTAATTGTCGTTTGTATCGAACAGTTTTACTTCGGCAAAGGCGTCCTCAAGCGACGCATGGCTATCGGTGCGGTTTGTTCCCCGGCGAACATCGATGTTTACAATGCCGTTCTCGCGGGCATTCAGATAATTCGGAATGCTAAACGTCGGCGATATTTTGAATGCCCAGTCCCGAGGCTTAAAGACCGTGTCACCCTTAAAGAACTCAAATGACACCTGAACGGTTTCATTTATCGACAGGCTTTCCGGACGGCCGAAAAAGTTATTGCTGTTCGGGTCGGCTGTGCTTACATTATTGCCCGACGGCGTCCGGCGAATCTCGATCCCGGTCGTGCTGACGCCTGACAGGATCATAAAATACTTGTCGCCGATAACAGGGAAATCGCCTTTCAGAACATTACGGTCGTAGGGGTTATACCAGGCATTTTTCCTAAATGGTATATCGCGTCCGCGTGCGCCTTTGTCGCCATAACGATCGTATTCGGGAAACTCATAACGCCAGCGGTCGCGGACCTCACGGCGATTTGAGCTGGTTTTTACTTCGGTTTTGTCTTCGCTCGGTTCAGTCTCCGCCTGAGCTTTGGCAACTTTGATCTCAATTTTTCTCTCGCCGCCGTCAATAATGACATTTTCGAGGATCGGACATTTTTCTTTTTTGCCGTCACAGTACAAATTTGAAAAAACGCCGTATTCGGCTGACTTGCCTTGGCCGAAACGTGCCTCATAGGGCGACCCGACGGTTATGCGGTAAGCTCCTGCTCGGAGGTTAAAGGAATATTGGCCATCAGATCGCGTAACTTTTGTGGATGTTCCGCCGCTAACCTGATTGGTCACGATCACGGTCACACCGGCAACCGGATTGCCGTTTTCGTCAACAACTTTTCCGGTTAATTTTCCGCCGGAGGACTGGGAGTAGGCAAACGAAACAATAGATAACGCAAATAAGGCGAGAAAAAAGAGACGTTTGGGAAAACTCAACGACATAAGCGTAAATTCTTCCAACTGAACTTCGAGACCTGGTAATTTTATACTGCTTTAATTACTGTCTGTGTTTGTAACATAAAATGCGGCAAATTCCAAACCGATTAAATACTTGACTATCCGGCGGGATTGTATAATAGTCAAAAACATCATGGAGGAGACAACCGGTGAAGAAAT
>CAZUEI010000281.1:0-3273 GCA_964618985.1 uncultured Chloracidobacterium sp. | reverse complement strand
CGCCGAGCCTAACAAACTAAAGAACAAAATTGGGCGTCGTCCGTATTTATCCGAAAGCCGTCCGAGAATCGGCGTAAAGAAAAACTGCATCCACGAGAAAATGGCCGTCAACTGGCCGATCCAGAACGGAGACGCTTGAAAATGCTCACTCTGTGCATACAGCGGCAATATCGGGATCACGATCCCAAACCCGACCAGATCAATAAAGATCGTTATGAAAATGACAACTAAAGGCGTGGTAAAGAATTTGTCTTTTTCAGCATCTAAGTTGTTTTCGTGGTTCATCAGGCTTGTCGTCGCTGGCAGGCAAATGCTCAATGTGTGAGCATATTGTAAACTAGCAAGGAATTAACAATAACATCTCGTTAATGGTTGTAAAAGTAATGCGGGAAAAATACAAAACAAAAGCTATAATTCTATTGATCTTTGCGATCATTTTTTCTATGTATCAGGAAACACCGGCCCAAAAGAAACGGCCAAAGAATGCAAAAACAGTCGAGGTTAAACCGTTGCCGCCTGACATTGGTTATACGATCTCAATGCCAAAGCCGTGGACGCACATGCTCGAGGTCGAGATGCGCGTTAAATGGGCGCAAATGCCCGACAAAGTCGAGTTAAAAATGCCAGTCTGGACGCCGGGCAGTTACATGGTGCGCGAGTTCGCGCGGCATGTGCAGGATTTTACCGCAAAGGACATGAACAAAAATGATCTTGTCTGGCGAAAGATAAACAAAAACACGTGGCAAATTGACAGCAAAACTGCGAAAGAGATCACTGTCTCGTATCGCGTTTATTCAAATGAACTTACCGTCAGGACAAACGAACTGAACGACGAGCATGCTTTTTGGAACAATGCCGCTACGCTGCTCTTTATTAAAGATCAACTGAAAGCCAAGTCAACTGTCCAAATCGCTCCGTTCGGCAATTGGAAGGTTGCTACCGGTCTGCCAGCGGTTGCCGGGTTAACCAACACTTTTGTGGCTGAGAATTATGACGTACTTTACGATTCGCCGTTCGAGGTCAGCGATTTCAAAGAGATCAGTTTTGATGTCGCGGGCAAGAAACACCGTTTTGTCATTACGGGTGAAGGCAATTATGATCTGAACAAACTTGCTGCCGATACCGCCAAGATCGTAGACGAAAGCTACAAAATTTTCGGCGAACTGCCATACAAGGATTACACGTTTATCGTAAACCTTCGCGGCGGCGGAGGGCTTGAACACTCTAACTCGACCGCGCTGCAGACCGATAGATTTTCATTCAAGCCCGAATCAAGATACAAAGGCTTTTTAGGCCTCGTCGCGCACGAATTCTTTCATGTTTGGAATGTAAAGAATATTCGCCCCGACGCGCTTGGGCCTTTTGATTACGAGAGCGAGAACTATACAAAGCTGCTGTGGGTAGCCGAAGGCGGAACGGCCTATTACGAAGGCATTCTTCTTCGCCGCGCCGGGCTCATAACATCCAAGGAGTTTTTGGAGAACAAGGCGTCACAGATCAAGCAGCTTCAGGAGCGGCCCGGCAGGTTTGAGACCAGCCTTGAAGAGGCGAGTTTTGACGCCTGGATCAAATATTATCGCCAGGACGAAAATGCCGTAAACAACCAGATCTCTTACTACGACAAAGGCGAGGTCGTCACTATGATGCTCGATCTTACGATACGCACGGCCTCGGGTGGAGCGAAGTCGTATGACGATGTGCTGCGATATCTTTACACTGAATTTTTTAAGAAGGGCAAGAATTATACGCCCGAAGATTTTCAAAAGGCGGCAGAGCTCGCCGCCGGAAAAAGCCTCGACGATTTCTTTGCAAAATATGTCCGAGGCACTGCTGAGATCGATTATTCAGAGATCGTGAAGGGCATCGGCCTCATGCTTTCGGTCAAAGAAACCGCCAGCGGAAAAGCGTTTATCGGCGCGGACTTTGCTGAGGCTAGCGGCCGCTTGAATATCAGATCGATAGCGGCAGACACGCCGGCTTTTGAACAGGGTTTGAACACAGGTGACCAGATCGTCGCTGTGGATGGCTATCGCGCCAGCCAGTCGTTTTTGCAGAGTTATATCGGTGAGAAAAAACCTAACGACAAGATAAAGCTCACAGTATTCAGGTTCGACAAACTTCGCGAAATAACATTTACACTTGGAAGCGACACCAGGAAAGATTATGACCTTGCGCCTGTATCCGAACCAACAGACGATCAGAAAAGGCTGTATAAACAATACCTGGATGCCGATCTTTAACTTATGCGTTTGAAATTGCCTTTGGCAGCCTTGCTGTTCAGCATTTCGCTCAACTTCGGTTGTCAGAACAATATTTTTCAGCCCGCGAACACCGCTCCGCCCGCGATGCGTGAAGTGCCGTCCGTCCGTCTGAATTTTAAATACGAGGCCGATGTTCCGGCTCCGGCCATCGATATCAGCAAATCCGCATCAGAAGAAAGAAACGCTGCAGTCCAATCCGATTTCGATTCAAACAGGCCGCTGGAACTGCTTGACCGGACGATCTTCTCACCTGACAAAAAGCGGATCGTGGTCGTTTATCACCGAATTTCAGATGTGCAGTCCGAATACCGATTGGATATGTATTCGCCGGACGGAACGCTTCAGAAAAAGCTGACGTCGGATACGATGGCCGTCCATTTTCCAGAAACGATCGTCTGGTCGCCCGACTCAAGCTCGTTTGCATTTGTTGCAATGATACGAGCGGCGCAAGCAGACACCGGCGCAAGCCCGATACCATCTCCAACATCTGCAAATACCCGAACGGCGGCGAATAACAATTCCAACACGATTGACGAGGAAGCCGATCCGGAAACTGTTGCAGAAACAACACCTGCGGCTCCGACAGCCGCCGCACCGACCGGAATCCTGACATTTCGGACTGAGCAGATCTATATTTGCAATGCGGACGGCAGCAGCGTGAGGCCCGTAACAGAAAACGAAGGCCTGATCTACTTTTATTACGCATGGTCGCCGGATAGCTCGATGCTCGCGGCTTTGGCTACAACGGCGCGCGAGTGGAAATATCTCGAGATAACCGCTGCCAGCAAAGGCGAAATGATGGTTCCGCTTGGGCGGCTGCGGATAATAGAAAAGAATGGCCGCGAACGGCGCCTTGATGATAATTTAACGGCGGTTCCTCCGGTTTGGTCGCCTGATTCGGCAAAGGTTGCGGCCGCTTTTGACACGCAGATACGCATTTACGACGCCGTCGGCACAAACCCGACGCAGGCCGCGATACCGCTTCGCAACCAGCTTTTGATCTCGTCGCAGG
>CAZUEI010000280.1:0-3277 GCA_964618985.1 uncultured Chloracidobacterium sp. | reverse complement strand
GAAGTAGCCGGATAATGAAAGTCCGTTCTTGCTAAGCACGATCCGGGGACAAGGCCGACTCGTATTAACCGATAAGAAGAACAAATATGACAAGCAATAATTGGACAGATTTTCAAATGCCGAGCCGACTGAATGTCGAAACCGAGACATTAACAGAACGATTCGGAAAATTTTACGCACAGCCTTTCGAGCGAGGGTTTGGCACGACGATCGGTAACTCGATCCGCCGTGCTTTGCTCTCGTCGATCGAAGGCGCGGCGATCACAGCCGTCAGGATCGAAGGTGTCGAGCACGAATTTTCGTCTATCAAAGGCGTCGTCGAAGACGCTACTGACATAATCCTGAATCTCAAGCAAATTCCTTTCAAACTGCACGATGGCGGCGTCAAAACGCTCTCGATCAGCAAGAAAGGAGCGGGCATTGTCACAAGCGCCGATATAGAAGCCGACGGCGACGTCGAGATTCTCGATTCCGACATTCATATCGCCACGATCAGCTCCGGCGGCAAATTGAATATCGAAATGCGGTTGAAACAATCGCGCGGTTATGTTTCTGCCGAGTTTAACAACGACGAAGACCTTTCGGTTGGGTATATTCCGATCGATTCGGTACACACGCCGATCAAGAAGGTGAATTACAACGTCGAAAAAACACGCCAGGGATCGAATACCGAATATGACAAATTGACCCTCGAGGTTTGGACGGACGGCTCGGTCAAACCGGAAGATTCCATCGGCCTTGCTGCCAAATTGGTGAAGGACCACATGTCGATCTTCGTCAATTTTGAAGAGGAAGAAGAAGAATATAAATTTGAGGATATAGCCCGTCCGCCGCTTATGCGGAACGACCTGCTCGACAAATCAGTCGATGAGCTTGAGCTTTCCGTGCGTTCTTACAATTGTCTTAAGAACGCCGACATACGTTCGATCCGCGACCTGATCCGCCGCAGCGAAAAAGACATGCTCGGAACCAAGAATTTTGGCAAAAAATCGCTCACTGAGATCAAGGACATGCTCCATGGCATGGGCCTCGATTTTGGTATGGATTTTGACGAACAGGGAAATCCGATCCCGGGATCGGGCGGACGCGATCTAGACTAAATAGGACTTATAGGACCTATTGGACTCATACGTCCCATAGGTCTTTTTAGCAACATGAGACATCTAAAAGCACATCGAAAATTAGGCCGAACGACAGAGCACCGCATTTCGCTGCTCCGCAATTTGGCGACTTCATTGATCAACGCCGACAAGGAACATATCGTCACCACTGTTCCAAAAGCAAAAGAGCTGCGGCCGTTCATCGAAAAGGCCATTACTCTGGCGCGAAAGGCAGAGAACTTGACGGGGGATGATGCCGTTCTTCGCGGCGTTCACCTTCGTCGTCAGGCCGCCCGATTTTTCCACGCCGGGAACAGCAATTTCAAGGCTGACCAGAGCCGTTTTCGCGGCAAAAAGGGCGAAGAGAAGGAACCGATCGAGCGAACTGCCGGCGTAAAAGCTGTCCAGCGGCTTTTCAATGAGCTCGGCTTGCGCTATAAAGACCGTAACGGCGGATACACCCGCATCATCAAACTCGGCCGCCGTCAGGGCGACAATGCCGAAATGGCGGTGATCGAATTGGTTGACAATCCCCGTGAAATGGCCGCAAAAGGCTAATGTTTTGAGTTCCAACTTTAGGAGGCGATCCAATGAGTGGAAATACGGCTTCGGCGAAAGCAAAGGACAAAGAAGTAGTGGTCGAGAAAAAAAGCGGTAGCGGTCCCAAAAAACAAACACAGGCAGTTGATCCGTCCTTTAATATGGACGAGTTGCGTGAACTTGCCGATCTTGTCATCGAGCACGGCTTTACAGATTTTGAATTTGAGAACGAGAATATCCGCGTTCGCCTGAGCAAGATGACTGGCATTGCGGTTCAGGCCACAGCAGCACCGGCACCGGCAGTAAATGCAGCTCCTGCCGCGACAACTGAAACTGCCGCTGCGACTGCCACTGAAGTTGACGCCGACGCGGGGCTTCTTAAGATCACATCGCCGATCGTCGGAACGTTTTACCGTTCACCCGGTCCCGATAAAGACCCATATGTCAGCGAAGGCAGCAGCGTTTCGCCGGAATCGACGGTTTGTATCGTCGAGGCGATGAAGCTGATGAACGAGATACAGGCCGAGGTTTCGGGCACGGTCGTAAAGATATACGTCGAAAATGGCCAGCCCGTTGAATACGGCCAGCCTCTTTTCGGAATCAAGAAGTAAGAATTCACCACAAAGGCACAAAGCACACAAAGATTTTATTATTTTCCTTTGTGTCCTCTGTGCCTTTGTGGTTGAGAGTTTATGCGTGAGATCAAGAAAATCCTGATCGCCAATCGCGGGGAGATCGCCATCCGGATAATCTGGACGTGCAAGGAGATGGGCATTAAGACCGTCGCCGTCCACTCCGAAGCCGACCGCGAAGCTCTTCATGTGCGATATGCTGACGAAGCTCTCTGTATCGGGCCTGCCGCTTCCGCTGAAAGCTACCTGAACATTCCCGCTATCATCAGTGCTGCCGAGATAACAAATGTCGATGCCATCCATCCCGGCTACGGATTTTTGGCAGAGTCGGCGACATTCGCAAAAGTCTGCGACGACTGCAATATTAAATTCATCGGCCCGCGTGCCGAGGTTATCGCGATGATGGGCGATAAGGTCGAAGCCCGACGGACGATGACGGCCGCCGGTGTCCCGATCCTGCCGGGCAGCCCTGACCCGATCGAATCAGCCGAAGAGGCGATGAAATTGGTTCAAAAGATCGGCTATCCTGTGATCATCAAAGCAGCAGCCGGCGGCGGCGGCCGTGGAATGCGTATTGTCAGAAAAGAAGAGGAACTTGCAAACGCTCTCGAAACTGCACAGACCGAGGCTCTCGCTGCCTTTAAGAACGGAGCCGTTTATATCGAAAGATATATCGAACGCCCGCGTCACATCGAGATACAAGTTTTGGCTGATGAGCACGGAAATACGATCTATCTGGGCGAGCGTGAATGCACGATCCAGCGTCGCCACCAGAAACTGCTCGAAGAAGCTCCGTCGCCAGTCATCACAAAAAAGCAGCGTGAAAAAATGGGCTCGGTTGCAGTAAAGGCCTGCAAAAAAATAGGCTATTCAAGCGCCGGAACTTTTGAATTTTTGCTCGATGAGGACGGCAGTTTTTATTTCATGGAAATGAACACGCGCATCCAAGTCGAGCATCCGGTGACCGAAATGGTCACGCTCGCGGATATCGTCCGCAATCAGATC
>CAZUEI010000279.1:0-3296 GCA_964618985.1 uncultured Chloracidobacterium sp. | reverse complement strand
CCGATGGCCGTTCCTTCGTTATCAACGCGTTTGACGTTGTCGCCCTTGACCGGCATCACTTCTGTCAGAACCGCACTGAAATTGCTCCAGCGGCTTTCGTTCAGAACGATACGGTCAAACGACAGCGTCATTTCGGAACGCTGTTTCAGGCGGCCGGGCTTTGTGATCTTGCTGACGCGACCCTCGATGGTCGCACCGGCGATCTCGGACGGAGATGAGACCTTTGCTGTAAACGCGGTGCCTTCGCGGGTCTGTTCGGTATTGAGATCACTCTCTAGTTCGAGGATCAAGTCGGTGTCCCGAGGAATAATGATTATCGCATTGCCATTCGTTTGAAATGACGCCGGAATGTCGGTCGCTGAAGTGCTTTCCGAAGGACTTGTTCCAGTGATCGCAGTTGCGGTTTGATTGACCGGCACGCTGCGTTTAATTAGGTTCGTCGGCAGGTTTGCATCAAAAGAACGTTTCTCAAAACCCGTGTCATAGCCCGTTTCAAAGCCCTGCTGATAGCCGTCACGGTAATCTTCAATCAAACCGTAGTCCTTGCTGTATGCCCGGTCAGCTTTGGTATATTCGGCATGACGCAAATAGTCCTTCGTGGCGCTGTCAATGACATCCTTATATCCGGCCATGAACCCATCGGAGTAGCCGGTCCGGTAACCGCGCTGCAGAGCGCTGACCGAATCCTGCGTTTGGCCCATTGCCGGAACTGCAAGAGTCATGGGAAAAACCACGCTGCTTAAAAAGATGCTTAAGACGATTGCGAGTTTATTTCTATTTAACTTCATTTCGCTCTCCTTTGTATTAATGCCGGGTTTTATTAAGAAATACTGTGACCGCATTAGGTTATACACGAATATTTAATAAGTTGCAAGAGCTTTTTTAACTTTTTTGTGCTTAAAATGAAAAAAGTTAGTTAATAGAGTGCTTAATCAGTAAATTAAGCTGTAAAAACTAAAAACTTTTGCGGAAAAGGTAGGAAGCGCGAATGAAGAAAGTGCGGCTGTTACGGGCGAATCCCGATTCACCCTGATTTGTGAACGGATTAAAGACATTGTAATTGAAATTGTCGTTGTAACCAACATAAAACGCCGTGCCTGGATTTGGGTTCCAGCCGAAGAGGAGTTGGCCGCTGGCGTTCGAGAAAAGCGTGTCGTAATCCCAGCGGGCGCGAACGTACGTAAATCGTGTAAATGAATACGTCGAGCGCAAAGAGAAGATGTTGGTGTCAAAAGCAATAAGTCCGGTGTCGTCCCGCTTTAGTTTGCTCTTTCTGTAGTCGAGCGATATGCGAAGCGGGTCAACGGGTTTGTATTCAAAACCGACATTCACATCAAATTGTCTTCCGGTTCCGGGATCGAGTGCCGGCGGCGGTGCAAAATCAGGATATGGGTTATTTTCAGGGTCGGCTTGATACAAATACAATTTGCGAATGTAATCTTGATATGCGGGGCTGTTGAGATACGACTGAAACGCCCCGCTGGCACGCGGATATCGATGGCCCGCTCCGAAATCATAATCGAACGCATTATAGATCATGCCGGTAAAGCCGTAGATAAATAGCTGCTTATTGACATTCTTATTGAGGTTTATGCTGTAGTAAAACTGCTTTGCCGAGCGCGTCGGAGCTCCGGCAAAACCGCCCACGAAATCTTCGGCAAAATCCTTTTCATGTCCCGTCCCGGCTTCGGCATTGACAAACAGATTGCCCTGCAATGCAAGGTTAACGCTCGTGCCGAGCAGACTGTCCTGCCCGCGGCCTTGCCAATCAAAAATAATGCGCCCGAATTGACGCCAGTTGGTGCGGATAATTTTCGCCGTTGGATTTGATTTTGTGCTAAGACGATTTGCGAAAAAGATCGTATTCGAATTTAAACGCTGTGTAAACCCCGCATCTGCTCGATAGTCCCTTGTTCGCCCGGAAGCCTCGACATACCACCCATGCGTGTCGGCCGTGTAATCGAGATTCCAGAAATATCCAAATCCATTACCGACACGATAATCAAACCTGCCAGTATCTGGATCGTAAAAGCGCTTCTTCGAATACGTTTCCAAAACCTGAAACGTCATCAGTGTTTTCGGATCTAACTTGAATCTGCCGTCAAAACCGCCGACAAAATTGCGGTTCTTGGGAAACGTCCGCGCGGAAGCAAAAAAACCGATGTTGTTTTCACTGCCAAAATCGCGCTTTACACGCAATACGCCGAAATTCGCATTCTTGTCGAGAAATTCCTCAATGGATGAGCATCTTCGCGGCGTGCGGCCATTAGCGATATCATCAGCGCGGCCTTCCTGACAGACACGAAGCTCGCCGCGCTCGTCTTCGGAATAGTTGCCGGGAGCGTTGTCAGACGCGGCCAGAAAACCGAAGGTGGTTTTCCCCATTTTGCCCGACAGCTTTACTGCTGCATCAGGATCAATTATCGTTCGCGAATAAAACGGCTGCAGCGACGTCTCAAAAATGTCCTTGCCTTCGAGAAAGAACGGCCGCTTTTCCTGAAAGAATATCGGAAAACGCTGATTTGCCGCCACGACCGGAGCATCGGCTTCGATCTCGGCATAATCAGGATTTATCGCGGCGTCCAGAGTGACATTTGGCGTGATGGTGTATTTTAAATTGACGCCGATCTCTTTTTTTATTGGGTCGTTAGTAAATTTGCCTGGATCCTGCAAACCGATCGGGTTAAAGATCGGGTCATAAACGCCAAATTGAGCAACTCCGCTATTGGGGATCGTCCGTTTTCGCTGTCCGGTCTGGGAAAGTGTTATGCTCGGCACGACCTCAAGCGTCCGCTCGTATTTTATCTCGTCAAGCCCCGTGATCTTGCCGTGTTTTATCAAAAAGCCCGAAACATCGCGGTCGTCAGGCAGCCACTGGTCAAATTCGCCGTTAAACCGCTGAATGTTTCGGGCCGCATTAAAGCCCCAATGTTTTCCCTTGCCGGCTGCGTAACGAAGCGATTTAAATGGAATTTTTGCCTCGACGGACCAGCCCCAATCTTCGATCACACCCTTCGACTCCATCACGATGTCAACCGAAAAATCAGCGCCTTTGCCTTCGGTATAAATGCCATCCTGTTGAATTCCAAGCGGATTGAACCAGAGAACATACGCCCGCCGGCGGTCGTCGTATGTATCCAGCCACACTCTGACATTGTCTTCGTTACCCAAATTATCACGCTTTGCAACCGTCGCCCGGATCTCATTCCTTTCGTCCCAGCACTTAAATGCGAGGTAAAGGTAATTTTCGTCGTACATCATCAAAACTTCTGTCGGCTTTGACGGTTCGGTGTTGT
>CAZUEI010000278.1:0-3299 GCA_964618985.1 uncultured Chloracidobacterium sp. | reverse complement strand
GAAACAGCCCGACGTTGTTGAGATGTTCGATCATCTCGCCGGCTACGATGACGTCAAACGTTTTGGTCAGCGGAACTTCATTGAGTTTTTCCAAATCGGCGCGATAGAGATTTTTTCTGCCTAATTCAGTAAGAATATCAAGCCCTGCTCGGTCGAAATCGAAACCGTACAATTCGCTGGCAATTTTTTCTATATCGAAGTGCAGCAGCATGTCGTTCTCGATCGAATCTCTTGTGTAGGGATAGTTGGCGCAACCGAGATGAAGCACACTCTTGCCGGCGCAAAGATCTTTAATAAAATCGACTCTTTGAACGAGTTTCATAAAAAGAATTATAGCTAACTATAAAAGAAAGGGCAGAAACGCGATTTGTAAATGAGTGGGTGATTCGCCGGAAGCATGCTCGTTTACACACCTGTTTCTGTTCGCCTCAGGATTCCTTGAATTAACTGTTTGTCATCCTCCGCTACAAACCCCAAAAGCCAGAGAACAAAACAATAGGCAATGCCGCCTAATAACACCGCCAGCAGAAGCGTAGGCCAACTGAATGGCAAAAATGCCGTGATAACGTATTCGACTAAAGTCGCGGCCACAGTTGCTAGCGATAAATTGCCTGCCAATGAGAACCAAAATTTTGTTTGAACTGTGCCAAAGAACTTCTTTTCTACAAAAAAGATCGAAAAAAAGATCGTCGTAAATGCCGTCAGTCGGGCGACCGCTACGCCGAGATTTCCCAGATCATTTGTAAGGATGACCATCAGAGCAACGCCTAAGCATGTGCAAATTCCGGTGACAACCGCGTTGAACTGAGGAAAACCAAGCCCCTCGGTCATCTGCCACACGATCGACATGATCGAGATCAAACCAAAACATGTGATGTGGACCATTAGCAGTATTGACGATTGCTCCGCAAAAGTTTCTCCCATCCAGAGTTGGAGAAATGTTTTGCTTTGGACAGCAGCACTTAAAGTGACGAATACGACCAGCATACAGATGACCTTTGTTGCTTTTGTATAAAGTCGAAGCAGTTTCTCCGGATAATTTTTTAATTCGCTCGCCAAGGGAAAAACAACTTGCACGAGACTTGCGATAAAGCCGTGCAGATACAAGCCCAGCGACATTGGGACGACGTAATAAGTAAGACTCTCGCTGCCAAGACGCTGCGTGATCCAGCCGCGTTCGAAAAGCAGCAGAACATTAGCGAGGAGTTGATAAGCAACGATCGCTGAGCTGTAGCGAACGACCAACCGCAGCGTTTCGCGCCGGAAACCAAAACTGATCCCGAATTCAGGCAGGAGATTTTTTGCCGCCAGTCCGAATACAACAAGAAAAATTGCGAGCACGACGATATTCCAAGACAGAAGGGCAAGCAATCCGAAGTCAAAATATGCAAGCGCCAGATTGCCCGATATCAAGACGAAACTGTTCGCCGTAAAGATCTTGGAATAGACATCGAATCTCTGGATGCCCTGAAGCACCGATGTAAAGACTTGACTTAACATCCAGAGAAAAATAATGCCTGATGCGATGTAGATCGCCGTGACGGTTTTATCCTGTGCGTCCGGCGCGATTTTGAATACAACGCGAACCAGCCAGCCTGCCAACAGGCACATCACAAGAACGCCGATCAGGCCGATCACTATGTTGAGAAAAAAACTGGCCGAGATAACATCACGTATTTTGTCGCTCTCGCTGCTGACGCGATATTCAGCAATGTATTTTGTGATCGCCCGCCCAAAATTAAATGTGAACGAATAGCTTATAAAACCCAGGATCAAAGCATAGATCCCGTAATCATTATTGCCGAGCGAGCGGACAATGATCGGCGTCGCTATAAAGCTCAGGCCAAGCGGCAAGATCCAGGTCAGCGAGCCGTAAATTACGTTGCGGACAACGCTCTTGCTTGTCTGTTTTTTAATGGCCTGATTCATTTGCGGCAGAGGCTGCGGCGGCTCGCATCCTGCGGATGGTTTCGGTCAATACAGGACTTTCGCCCGATTCGCTCAATATGGCCGGTCCCGGACGCCAGTTTAGAATTTCTGCCGCAAGTGATATGTCAGCTTCTGTGTCAAAACTGTCATCGCCCGTTTTATCGCGCGAACCGATATCTAACCCGTCGTCATCAGCTCCGCATATTTTCCAAACATGTTGTGCCAGATCACGGAGGGCAATTCCCTTGCCGCCTGCAATGTTAATGATTCGGCCGACCGCGTTGTCTGCGGTCATTGATGTCTTGATCGCAGCGGTTACGTCGTCAACATGAACAAAATCCCGCTTTTGCAGTCCATCTGACATGCTAAAGTGATGGTTGAGTAAAGCATGTTTAATTAGTTGTGAAAAAAACATTTTATCCGGCTGGCCAAAGCCATAAGCAGTAAAAACTCTAAGTATTGTTACGGGGAGACCGTTTGCGGCATTCAATTCGAGCGCAAATTGATTTGCCTTAGTTTTTGATACCGCATATTGAGAAACAGGTTTCGCGGTCATATCTTCCCTGAACGGGGTCGGCTGGTCTCCATATTCTGCGGCAGAGCCGAGCATTATTACTCGATTTACACCGGTTTTATCCAAAGCTCTTAGCAAGTTGACCGTTCCGTTAAAATTTACCTTGTGGAAAATATCAGGATCGTTGTGACCGGGTGTAACGCCGGCGAGGTGGAGCACAATTTCCGGCTTATATGACTTGATCAGAGTGTTTGTTCTTGACTCATCGGTCAGGTCAACTTCAGTCACATCGAACTTAGCGTTGTGAGGTGCTCTTTTCTTAAATGTTGTGACCAGTGGGTTGAATCCGTCGGTAACAAGGAGATCGACAACAGAGCGGCCGATGAATCCGGTACCACCCGTAACGAGTATTCGCGTCTTAGCCGGATCCTCCATGGTGTATTACCGCTCGGCAAATAGACTCTGATACCAGCCGATCGTTCGCTGAAGCCCCTCGTCTAGCGTAAATTCAGGCTTCCAACCGAGATTGTCGCGAGCTTTTTCCGCGCTCAGATATTGATGCTGGATCTCATTTTTGGCTTCGCCTAGTATTTTTGGAGTCAGATCGTCGCGGTTCATCAGGTGTAATATTTTGAGCGTCAAATCGAGAACATTCATCTGTATCTCATTGCTGAAATTGAACGCCTCCCCGCAAATATCCGGATTGTCGGCCATCCTTGCGGCAAGCATCATATAAGCAAGGGCCGCGTCTTCGACATAAAAATAATCGCGGATAAAAGTGCCGTCGCTGCGGATGATGGGCGACTCGCCGCGAAGTGCTGCGAGAACAACCTCCAATTGAGGCGTGCGAAAGCGT
>CAZUEI010000277.1:0-3302 GCA_964618985.1 uncultured Chloracidobacterium sp. | reverse complement strand
GATGACGCCAAAGGCATGGAGCAGCCCGAAGTAGATATAGTGTCGCCCGATGCCGTGCCAGATGCCGATCGTCAAAAACACAAAAACAATACCGACGGAGATACCGAGATTGGCGTATTTTGGCCCGAACTTTCGAATGATCGACTTTGAGATCGGTGCGAATACGACGTCGCGCGTGTACTCCGACAACGTGATGTGCCAGCGGTTCCAAAACTCCTTTACATTTCTCGCGACAAAAGGGTTGTCAAAATTTTCCCTGACCCGCACGCCGACGATGGCCGCAAGTCCGATCGCCATATCGCAAAATCCCGAGAAATTACAGAAGAGATACAGGTAGTAAAAAATGACGGCGACTGCGAGATCGATGATCGCATGCGGTTTGCCGTCAGAGAAGATCGCTCCGTACGTGAGTTGGTTGGCAAGGTTGGCGAGAAAGAGGAACTTGGTCGCTCCGACCGCGATGCGCACGATGCCCGTGCCGATGGGAAAATTTGGTTTTTGTTCGGCGGTGATCGATTGGTGGTGCGTCGCGTACGGGTTGATCGGGCCCACCACCATTACGGGGACGAAAAAAGCAAAGCCGAGGTACTCGCTGAGCGTCGGCGCGGGAACCTGGCCGTTTCGCACTTCGAGCACTAGATAGCTCAGCCGAAATGCCATATACGAAAGGCCGATGATCGCGACATCGACGACCCAATCCTCCCAGCCGAGTTTTGTCACCATTGGATGCCAGACGAAGCGCAAATATCGAAAGGCAACAAGCAGCGCAATTGGGTAAAGAAAAGCGATCCACGGATACGCCCCGCCGCGTGACACAAACGCACGCAGCAGGTAATAGGCGATAACGATCGCGAGCACGTAGGCCCCGACAAGCAGGAGATGCAGACCGACGACGTCCGTTCCGAGACTCAAGATCGTGGGATGTGCGAACTCGTCTGCCTTGACCGTCGTCATCAGGCTCAGCCAGCCAAGCCCGATAATATTCACGGCTGCGAACAGCCTTGACCGATGCTCGGCGTTCGCCAGTGACAGCGCGAACCGTGCGGCCAGCGCATACACGACGATCGACAAAAGAAAAAGTGGCAGTTCGCTCATTCTAAAACGCGGTGTAAACCAAACCTGTGTCGAGCATGTTCTTATCGAGACAAAGGATCAGCGAGCATGCACCGACGCAGAGCAGGAACAGGAGCCATGTGAAAAATGATCTAACGGGTTGTGTTCGCATTTTGCTTAAAGGATGTGATCATAGCGGGCAAAAGGGTTTGGGTAAAAAAAGCGTTACCGTTCTTATTAAAATGCTCCTCGTCGGCATAGAGTTTTTCGATCTCCTTTTCGGTCAAGCCGGTGAATAAATCTTTTGGAGCGACTCCGATCACGGAAACGCCCGGGCCGAATTCGCGGTGCCAGTCGTGGCGTTCGAGCACGACGTCGGAGTGGCGGTCGTTGTAAAGCGGCAAATTTATCATCGCGAGGTGAAAGCCCCTTTGTTTCGCAAGATCGACAAGGCGGTTTAGATAGTGCCGCTGATGCTGCGGAATGGCCTCATCAGTAAAGTGAAACTTGTTCGTGGTCTGAGAGCTAAGTAACAACTGCTCCGCAGGAATCGACAGCGGCGCTGGGCTAAATGCCTCGAACAGGTCGGGCTCGCGTCCCATTCCAAGTGCGACTTTATATGCGCCCAGATCGCGAGCATAAGGCGATGGTACGGAGCGATGCGGCCGCAGCATCGTTAGCAGTTCGTGAGGCACGCGCAGAACATTACCTGCGTACAGGGAAATCCGTGACCCAACCGGCAGACCATCGACCGAATCGGTATATTCGCCGTTGCCAAGAAATCGGTACGAAGTAAAGCTCGGCCCGCTCGTGTACGGAAGTCTAAGAGCGCACACAACGACCATCCGAACACGCTTTTGTTCGACGGCGTCGCGGATCTTTGTATATGTGATGTCGAGATCGCTAAAATTCTGACCAAAAACACGGACCCGCGCCGGCCGGCCAAGCTCAACGCTGAGAGCCCGCTGGATACTTTCGGCGTCGATGGCGTGCCACATTACCGAGTTTCCGACAAACAGGATGTCTATGTCTTCCGAGTTGTCGTATATCTCGTTTTCGGCGAACGAATAGGCGCCCCAGTGTTCGGGGATCATCTGGTAGGAATTCCGGCGAGAAATCGCGCCCGATCTTGAGATGATAACGGGCAGCAACAGGATCAGCAAAATGAGAGCCGAAAATGCGATGACCTGCGCATTTGTTGCAAACGCGGGACGAAGATCGGAAACTTTTTCGATCGATGTTTCAGACATTGGCGGTATCAAGACGCCGCAGGATAAGATCTACAAAATCGCCGACGTTGCGCGTCGATTCGACCTCGCCAACACGGAATTTTATCCCGAATCGTTCCTCGACGATGACGACAATCGAGATATGCAGCAGCGAGTCCCATTCCTCAACGTCTTTTGCCGAAAGGTCGCGGCTTACAACGACCTCCTCAAGGAATACGTCGTCAAATATCTCCTGCAGCCGCGAAAGAACTTCTGTTTCTGTCATGTGTATTATTCGACCCGAATGTGTGTCGGGATTGGTGTAAATTTTTCTAAAATAAGCTCAAATTCAGATCGTTCGGGCGTCGATGTCAGCTCGTTGAAGCCCAGCCGGGGATAGAGATCGCTGACCATTCCGTTTTTGGCTGTCGGCAGATATATTCCTTTGATACGAGCGCCGCCACATTCGGCAGCAATGCGGGCGATCTCGTTTAACACCTGTTCTTCGACCTGCCGTTTAAGAACCCGGCAGCTCATCAGCCAGGTATCGATCTCGAATACATTATCGCCATTTTTCTTGCCTACGACCACTGCGATGAGACCATGGTCGCCAAATCGGTCCGCAAGCCTCATCGAAAAGCATGAATAATCCTGATCCGAAACCAACGCTTCAAGCTCGGCTTCCGTTCGGCGCCGCGTCGTCAGGTTAAACTGATTGCTCTTATTTATCAACTGGGCGATCCTCGGGAGATCAATAGGGTTAAACTCCTTAAATGTCCCGACCATCTCGAGCGACGCCAAGTAAGAGTCCATATCAACTGCCACGGCTTGGAGTTCCCTGCGCTCCGATTCCTTGCGGTATTGTTCGGTCCTTTGTCCGTCGTCGTCCGTGATCGCAAATCGCTCAAACAAGCGAGACTCTTTTAGTTGGGAAACGTAAGTCGAAGGATCGGGGCCGAGGAGTATCGTTGTGACCTCGGGTGCAAACTGGCGGACGATCTCGATCTCCGTCTTTTTGTCGGCGACGATCGGAATGTGCAC
>CAZUEI010000276.1:0-3318 GCA_964618985.1 uncultured Chloracidobacterium sp. | reverse complement strand
TCGGTGGTCCCCATTTTTCGCGAGCAAATTCAGCGAGGCGGGCCGGTTACGGTAACCCATCCGGATATGATGCGGTTTTTTATGACGATCAAGGAGGCGACTCAACTGGTAATGCAGGCGGGAGCGCTTGGCAAAGGCGGAGAGATCTTTGTTCTGGACATGGGTGAGCCCATGCGAGTTCTGGACCTGGCGCGCGAAACAATACGGCTTTCAGGTTTGAAACCTGACGAGGATATTCAAATCGAGTTTACCGGAGCACGGCCGGGTGAAAAGCTTGTCGAGGAGCTTGGTTACGACGACGAGGAGCTATTAAGAACGATCAATCCAAAAATCTTTATTGGCAATATCCCGGCGTATTCTAATTTCCGGATCCGTGAAATGTTGATCCACACCGAAGAACTATGTAACTCGGGAGACAACGATGAGATACGTAGCTTTTTGAGGTCGTTTTTGCCTGAATCTCGAATAGGGGAGAAACCTGGCTTGGAGATTGGCGTTGCCGCAGCTTCAGCGTCTAACGGTTCTACAGGAAAGTTTCCGACGGCGCTGCAGCGTGCGAGTTAATTTTAGGACTTCAACAGGTTCAGTCTCCTAACAAGGCTCTACTCCGCAAACGTACCCATCTCTTCCACCGTCGGTGGAGCATGAGGGAAGAAAATAGCTTTTAGAGTCAAAGCGATGATTTTAACATCTGTTTTCCAGTTTCTGTCTTTTAGATACAGGCAATAACCCCTGAGCTTGTAAGGTTGCAAAACGTCACGATAAAATTTCTCTTTATTCCCAATATTCGCAAGTAGATTCTCTTCATTGCGAAGCCGAAGTGTTACCGGGTCGGTTATCCCGGGACGCGATTGAAGGATTTGCTGCCATTGCGGGTCGTTTAGATTCACGAGTTCAGGGACTTCTGGTCGCGGACCAACCAGAGACATGTCGCCGATGAAAACGTTCCAAAGTTCTGGAAGTTCATCAATTTTTGACTTTCTAAGGATCTTACCGATAAGAGTGACCCGGCTGTCACCCGCCCCAGTTACAAGCGGCCCACTTTCCTTAATAGACATGGTCCGGAGTTTAAAAAGAGTGAATTCCTCACCGAACCGGCCGACCCGTTTTTGACGGAAAAGGACCGGCCCTGCCGACGTGATCTTTATCAAAACCGCGGCAATCGCGATTAAAGGAGAACAGATGGCCAGTCCGCAGGCCGCTACGGTAATCTCAAGACCTCTTGGGATACCATTTGCCGGGCTTTTTGTTGCCATAACACTTAAGTATACAACTCGATCAGTGTTCGGCGATAATGCGATTGACAGTGTCGACCACCTCAACCATCTCGTCTTCGCGCATTGCTGAAAAGATCGGGAGACTAATTATCTGGCTCCATAACCGGGTTGCGGCCGGAAACTCATGCTCGGGCCAACCGAACCGTTCCAGGTAGAGCGGGTGCATATGCAGAGGCCGCCAATGAACGGAGCAGCCCACGCCGTTCCTCTTTAATTCCTCGATGAATTCGTTTCGATCGATGTTCAATGCGTCCAACCGAAGGCGAATTGGAAAAAGATGCCACGAGTGCAGACGGTCTTCGCTAACAGGCGGCAGTTCTATTTCTGCCGTGTCCCCGAATGAAGTCAGGAAAAATTCGGCAACCGCTTGTCTCTGCTGGCGCATTTCTTCAGCCCGAGCGAGTTGATGCCGCCCCATCGCCGCTGCGACATCCGTCATGTTGTACTTATATCCCGGTTGGACGATCTGATAGTCCCAACCGCCGCCGGCATATCTGCCCCAAGCATCATGTGACAACCCGTGGAGAGACATTAGACGGATATGGTCAGCGATCTCCTTATCGTTAGTCACTGCCATTCCGCCTTCGCCGGTCGTAATGGTCTTATTCGCGTAGAATGAAAAACATGTTACCTGGGCAGTGTTGTCCCCACAATATTGCCAAGCCGAGCTTTTTTCCGGTCTCCATGCCGCCGGCAATGCGTGCGCGGCATCTTCAATGATCCAAAGGTCATGCTTTTTGGCGAACTGCTCAAGTTGACGGATATCCATCATAAATCCGCCAACGTGCACCGGAATAATTCCAACCACATTCAAGCCTCGCCCTTGCTGAAACGACAGTTGGCCGAGTCTGGCTTTTTCGATCTTTACTTCCGCATCCGCAAGATCCATGTTGCCAGTGACGGGATCACAGTCGACGAGGATAGGTACTGCGTTCTTATACAAAATGATCTCAGCCGTTGCGGCAAAGGTCATAGTCGGAACCAAAACCGCCTCACCTTCTTTTAGGCCTATGGCCTCCACTGCGAGATGTAGGGCGGCGGTGCAACTGTTGACTGCGACGGCAAACCTGGCATTAACTGTTTCCGCGAATTGCCGCTCGAATTCTTTGACCTGCGGCCCTGTTGTAAGCCATCCGCTCCTTAGTGTCGTAACGACTTCATTTATCTCTTCTTCCCCGATATGTGGACGGAAGAACGGAACATTCGATGCATTTTCACTAGTCGGCGGCTTCGTGAGTTCTGAGACAACATCTTTCATAATCCTAAAGTCATTGGCCTGTCGTGCAGTAGTTTCGTTCTGACTGATCCATACATCAAACAGTTATTGAGGGCCTAATTATTATCGTACCTAGGCAGCCAAAAATAATATTAGGCAAACGACTAGTTATTTTAGCATTTACCGGCCAGATTAACATACACCTTGAAGTCACTATTTTTACTTGCATTTGGCATTAAAGTGCCCTACACTTGTAGCACTTTAAGCCTTTCCACGACGTTATGTTAGTCATTGACGTGGGCTTAAGTTCGGAGCGCGTAACATTAGTTCTATCGTTTAGGATATAGGCGCTGACCTAGCTTCGTGGTTTCCCGTACACGCGATTGCATTTGGCTCGTCTTCAGTGCCTTTATCGGGCATGCCTTATAGAACAATCGTGAGTGCCTAAATAACTTCGATCATACGTCGTAAATAAAACCCGCGTCCATTCGGCGTGCCCGCCTTAAGGTTCCAACACTATGTTAAATAATATCTTACGAAGATCATTGGTTATGATTTCGGCATTTTTGGTATTGCCTTTTGCTGTCAGTGTTTCTGGCAATAGTTTTATTGTTTCTGCGTCTACAGCATACGATTTTGACAGTGATGGCAAAGCTGATATTTCAGTATTCCGGCCGACGAGCGGAGTGTGGTATATAGCGAAAAATAGTGGTTTCACAGCAGTAAATTTCGGCCTTGAAGGTGACAATCTGGTTCCAGCCGACTATGACGGTGACGGAAGATCAGATATAGCAGTTTTCAGGAACGGATTTTGGTGGGTTTTGG
>CAZUEI010000275.1:0-3323 GCA_964618985.1 uncultured Chloracidobacterium sp. | reverse complement strand
CGCCGTCGGAGTCGCCGTATTCGTCACCGTACTCGTCGCCGTTGGAGTAAACGTGTTCGTAGGGCTTGGGCTAGCGGTCGCCGTCGGCGTCGGAGCGGCGGTAAGAAAAGCGTTCCGCACCGATTCCTGAATGCTCTCCGAACCGCTTGCAAAACCGCTGGGGTAATAACCCCGCGCACGAATGTAGAGGTTCTGATTGATGGAGAGGTTCAAACCGGTCAGTGTCCAGTTGCTGCCGGCCACTGTGCCATAACCGAGAAAATTGTAGTTCACGTTGTCGGTTGAATCTTCAAACGTAACGCGCGTGAGCAGCGGACTTGAGCCCCCGCGGGACCATGTGACCACCGTTTGTGCCACGGCCAGGTTTTGCACCGCGATGGTGTCGTTTTTTAAACGGGCGAATAAGTTGCGCGTCTGTCCGCCGATACTGTTCACTCCGTTGAACAAGCCACCCGCCAGTACCTTGCCATCCGTCTGCACCGCGATGGCAAGGACCGAACCGCTCGCGTTCGGGTCGAAAGGATCTGCCAACCCGGTTGTGGCATCGAGCCGAGCAATTCTGTTGCGCGTCTGTCCGCCGATGCTGTTTGCTCCGCTGAAATCGCCGCCTGCTAAGACCTTGCCGTCCGTTTGCAGGGCCATTGAATTAACAGTTGAGTTCGCGTTAGGGTCGAAAGAATCTGCCAGACCCGTTGTGGCATCGAGCCGTGCAATGCGGTTGCGTATTTGTCCGCCGATACTGTTCGCTCCGTTGAACAAGCCGCCGGCCAAGATCTTGCCGTCCGGCTGGACTGTGATGACATACACATGATTGTTCGCATTCGGGTCGAAAGAGTCTGCCGCTCCCGTTGCGGTATCGAGCCGTGCAATGCGATTACGTGTCTGTCCTCCAATAACTGTAAATTCTCCACCGGCTAGGACCTTTCCATCTGCCTGCATAGCGATCGAACGGACCCTGCCGTCCGCGTTCGGATTGAAAGAGTCCGCCAGACCCGTTGTGGCATCGAGCCGTGCAATGCGATTACGTGTCTGTCCTCCGATATTTGTGAACTCTCCACCGGCCAGGATCTTTCCATCTGCCTGCACCGCGAGTGACCAGACGGTACCACTTGCGTTTGGGTTGAACGAATCAGCAGCTCCGGTCCCGGAATCTAGCCGGGCGATGCAGTTGCGCGCCTGTCCGCCAATGCTGGTAAAGCCGCCTCCCGCCAAAATCCTGCCGTCCGCCAACACCGCAATGACGACGACCACGTTGTTCGGGCTTGGGTTAAACGCGGTATCGAGCGTTCCATCCGGATTTAATCGGGCGAGATTATTGCGCGCCACGCCCAAAACGTGAGTAAAGTTGCCGCCAATAAGGATCTTTCCGTCCGGCTGAATAGCGGTTGCGAACACGATCGTGCCTCCGCCGGTAATACTAGAATCCAGCGTCCTGTCAACCCACCCATCGGCTTCCAGGCGGGCGATGCGGTTGCGAGTCACCGCCGACCCACCATTCGGTGAGAGCGATGTGAGATCTCCCCCCGCTAGGATCTTACCGTCCGACTGCACCGCTATGCACCAGACAATATTGTTGGCGTTCGGGTTGAATGAATCAGCGATTCCGGTTACGGCATCAAGCCGAGCGATGCGATTACGCGGTTGTGCCCCCATGTTAGTGAAAGCTCCGCCGACCAGAACGCTGCCGTCCGCCTGAACCACGATAGAACGGACAATATCGCTCGCGTTCGTGTTGAACGCATCTGCTGCTCCGGTCACGGCATCCAGGCGCGCGATGTATTGGCGCATCTGGCCGCCGATGCTGCTCGCACCGTTGAAATCGCCGCCGACGAGGATCTTGCCGTCCGCCTGCACCGCTATCGCACGAACAGTACTGCTCGCGTTCGGATCCCACGAATCGGCCAGGCCGGTAGTGGGATCGAGCCGGGCTATGTAATTGCGCGTCTGTCCGCCGATGCTGTTCGCCCCATTGAACAAGCCAGCCGCCACGATCTTTCCGTCAGCCTGCAGCACTATGGCATGGACGCGAGTGCTCGCGTTCGGGTCGAATGAATCCGCCAAGCCGGTCGTGGCGTCGAGCCGGGCGATGCGGTTGCGCGTCTGCCCGCCAATGCTGGTGAAATCGCCGCTTGCCAGTATCTTGCCATCCGCCTGAATAGCCATTGCATAGACACGGCCGCTCGCGTTCGGGTCGAATGAATCAGCTAATCCGGTCACGGCATCGAGCCGGGCGATATAATTGCGCGCCTGTCCGCCGATGCTGCTCGCTCCGTTGAAATCCCCACCCACTAAGATCTTGCCGTCCGCCTGCAACACGATGGAAAAGACAAAACTGTTCGCGTTCGGGTTGAAAGCCGTGTCGAGCGTGCCGTCAGGGTTCAAGCGAGCGATCCGGTTCCGCGTGACCGAGACTCCGCCGTTTGGCGCGAGCGAAGTGAAATCACCGCCGATAAGGATCTTGCCGTCAGGTTGAACGACTATGACCCGAACCAGGCCATTGGCGTTTGGGTCAAACCCGTCAAGAGCCGATTGCGCCAATATTGTTGCCTTGGTGAACAGGAATAACCCAAGAAACAGGATGCAGAGTGATATAGCGCGTGCCAGTTTCGTCATAGTGTTTGAACCTCCCGACGGCTGTATAAAATGCGTCTTCATATGGATAAGACAGATCCGGAAAAACATTTCAGAGAAATTTCTGTTAACCGTTACGCGAGTGGTGACGTACTGCATGGAACGGCCTCCGTTTCGGTTTCTGAAAAAAATAAATTTCACGCCCGTCAGAAGAACCTGTGGAGGTCTTTAAAGAGCAAAGAAGATCAGTCTGAAACGTAATTTTGCCAACAGCATACTCCCAAAGCCATGTTTTTTTCAAGCACAAATATGATCGACTGGCAATCGACACGGCTGCCGCAATGCAGTGCGGTCGGGCTTGTCCGGCCGCGTGCGTTGCATGCATAAAATATTGAACATATTGTGCAATTTTTCGTATAATGGGCTGTGATCTGTATTTTTCTTGCGGATCGGGTTATTTGAAAAGTTGGTTCTTTTGGTTTTGGAACTTTGGGCTTTAAAGACGTTGGGACACTCGGGACACTCGGGACACGTGGGACACGTGGGACAGTTGGGACACAGGGACAGCGTTCCAGCAAAGATCGTCAGCCGGCGAACATCTGGAACACCGTAACTTGCTTATTTACAAGAATTACGCATTTTACAGGAAAATGTCTTACTTTTTTTCGAAAATCGTGGAACAGGAGCAAAATGTAGTGCTTAACTGCAATGAAATGAGTAGTTTGCACCGTTCCAGGCTGGTATGGAACGGT
>CAZUEI010000274.1:0-3327 GCA_964618985.1 uncultured Chloracidobacterium sp. | reverse complement strand
CCGCTCCGTGACAACCGCTGCACTCTAAATTGACGTTCGTTGGAAATTGGGATTGTTGCTGATTTGCAGAAAGATATGGCTGTTCCGCCGGGTTTTGAGCGTTGGTTTCAGCAGATCTAAAAATGTAGAATGCCGCCCAAACAAGCAGAACGCACAATATTATCGAGACTTTTAGGTGTGATCTCATCGCTCACGCAGTTAAGTCGAATTATATCCTCTTTTTTGTAACAGGCAGTGACGATAGTCACTTTTCTTTTGTCGGATCAAAGCGTGATCCATAAAAAGAATGCCGGCGATCGAAGGCGATCGCCGGCAGTTACTTCTGGAAGTAACAACTTGACTAACGATCTGCCGCCCCTCCAAAGAAAAAGCGAAGAGACATATACGGCATGTGCGCCCGATAGTTTTGATTGGGCGGATAAACTGCATTTGCCGGAATGTCATTTGTGGTCAGCTCATTATACAGAAAGTAGCCGATCTGGAGTTTTTCCTTGTAATCATTGTATTGATACCCCAGATTCCAATCGATGTTCCTTGTGAGCTTGATCGCTATCCGGAATTCAGGCCCATGTGACTGGAACGGATAGGAGCTGGTAATCCGCAGCAAAGTGGGCGAAACTCGATTCCCCTGACCGTTATCTTTGTCATACCGGTAACTCCCATAAAATGCTACCCGTCTGACCGGCTGTGCGGAGACGTCCACAAAGAAGTAGTTATCCTTCATATAGAATTCACTAAATCCCTGACCGAGGGAAGGTAAGAGGATATCAGTCTTGCTGGTAAGGAAACTATAAGTGTAGCCGGTGCTCAACGTCCATCGCGGGTCGGGCACATAATCAACATATGATGAGAAGGTACGTGTCCGGACGTTCGCCACGAAGAATGGGGCTCCCAAGGGAATACCGGTCGTCGGGTCAACGGTTTCCGAAGGATTTTCGTTATTCCGGATGATGCCCGAGACGTTGAACGTGAATTTTTTGTAATTCCAGTTGCTTCTGACCCGGAAATTCGTGTAGTTATAATTTCCCAACCTGATAAAGGCGTTATCCGCCTGCCCGTGTTCACCATCGGAAAAGATCGTCCAGTTGCTTGTCGGCTTAATCTTGGTTCCAAACAAGAAAACATGCGCCGAGTTTTCTTCCTCCTCATCGTCAGCCGAAGTAAACGCGGCGGTTATTGGACGATTTACCAGATCATCCACGGTCCGATTTACGTGGGCAAGACTAACTTTTCTGTGAGTATAACGGTATCCGATATTGATCCCGACTTTGTTATTGAACTGATAATCTCCTTCAATCGTGTTGGTAAAGCGTTTGAAGCCATACGAATACCAGTACAATGTTCTGGTATCGAGGAAAGTAACACCTGACAGATTGGCTACGAAGGGAGCACCAATTGCCGGGCAGCCGCCTGCAGGATTTACGACCTGACATCTGGCTGTGAACTTCTGATAGTAGTTAGAATCGCCAAAACTATTAAATTGGTCAAATGTAAAGGTATTGGAGAGCCTGAAACTGTCGGTCACCGCATATGTCACACCCAGATCTCCTCTCGACTGCGGCCGTTTCGAGATCCCGGAAATATCATAGGTGTCGGCATCAACGAAAAGGGCGGGCGAGGTCGTGCTCGATCCAGATGCGGCGGTATATCTGAGCTGCCCGTCGTAATCGATGTTATCAAGAATACCAAAGGACCTGTCCGAGCCTGAATAAATGAATCTGCCGGTCAGGTCCAGTTTCCGGGCAAAGGTGCGCTGAAAGGTAAAGCGGCCAAATCCGGTATCACCGTCATTCGGATTTTGTCTCTCCATTCGATTGAGAAAATTGACGTCTGTCGGAGATATGCAAATCCCAAAAAAGCAACTTCCGGCGACGCCAACTTGCCGTGAATTGACCACAAGACTTCCGCGATCGCGGAAACGACGCAGTCCTCCGGAAAACGTCAGCTTGAACCCGGCAAGTTTCGTATCAACTCCGCCGCGTATGTCATTGGCGTTCGAATCCACATTTTCGACGATCGGAAAAACGTCGCGCGTTCTATAAGAAAACCCACGATCGCCGCCCGCTTTGTCGAAAGACACACCGAAACGGAACCGAAGCGTATCTCTTTCGGGAAAAATTGTTACATCAAAATCGCCAAAATTGCGGTCAGTGTTTGAGGGATGATACCCGAGAGCGAGATTACTAACCCGGTTGATCAAATTGACTCTCCGGACATTGGCGTCAAATCGGTAAGCTCCGGTCTTGTCCATGCCGACACGAACAAATCCCGAAGGATCAGCACCCCATCCGGATGTTGTGATAGAGAGCGAATCAAATGCCTTTCCGTCGCCATCCTTGGCTTTAGCCGAGAAGTGTGAATTCCAAATTCGAAACCCCGGCCGATAATTCAGGTCGCTGCGGAATTTTTCATCGCTGCCCTCAAGTTTCAAACCGCGAACGCCAAACTCTATAGATGACGTGATCCCAAATCCGCCGACGGAATTAGCGTCGCCTGCAGGCGTCGGTGCCTGAGCGTAGAGGCGGCCATCGGTTAACAACAATCCGATCGCCAAAAACATGATGAATAGGAATTTATTTCTCATGACAGATCCTCCAGTATTATTTGTAATTTTGCCACTCATATAGCCTCCTATTTATCATCATCTAAAGAACACATTGCTCGAGTTCGAGCCGTGGATCATTGAATGACAGGCAGTACAGTTGCGTTGCAACAATGTCCTCTGGTTATGCGGACCGCCGCCCGGGCTGTCCGAGAGCTGTGCCGTAACGCCACTGTGGCATTCCAAACAAAGCTGTCGAACCTGATGCCGTTTTAACAGTCTCGGATTCGCCGAGCCGTGCGGCGTATGGCATGCGGCACACCCCTCGGTCTTCAAGGGCGCGTGTTCAAAAACGAACGGCCCTTGTTTGTCCGAATGGCATTTGATGCAGGCTGAATCGGCACCAACGGCGAGGTTGGTCTGTTTCGACTCAAAACCGCCGTGCGCGTTATGACAGTCGCTGCAGTTCATCGCACCTTCCATGACCTTATGCCGGAATGGCTTATTAAAATGTGATTTAACTTCGTTATGGCAGGAGATACAGAGCTGTTGTTCATTTGCCTTAAGCAATGCCGGAGCATCGTTGCCGAAGGTTGAGCCGTCGAGCAGCGTAGCTGATCCGGCACGCGGCTTTTTATCGGCTGCTTTGTGCGCCGAATGGCAATCCGTACACCCAACATTATTACGCCAGTGCTCTCCGCGACGATAGTTGTTATGAGATTCTTTGCCGGCGTGACACGTAAGGCATGATTCGGATATGAATTTTGAATCCTTTTTCTTGAACG
>CAZUEI010000273.1:0-3337 GCA_964618985.1 uncultured Chloracidobacterium sp. | reverse complement strand
TCACGGGCGTGCTGCAATTTTCGGTCAATTACAGCATGGTCTTTTGGAGTGAGCAATATATCACGTCCGGACTCGCAGCGGTTTTACAGGCGATGATCACTGTTTTCGGCCTTATTCTGGCGTGGTTCTTTTTGCCGAACGAGCGTATCACAAAACTAAAGATCTTCGCCGTGTGTATGGGTATCGTCGGCGTTGCAGTTGTCTTTTATGATCAGCTACAGGTGCAAAGCCTTATGGCATTTTTCGGTTGTGTCGGTGTTGTTGCTGGCTCATACGCCGCGGCGCAGGCGTCAATTCTGATAAAAGCGAAAGGCGGCGCATTTCATCCGGCTGCTCTTGTATTCGGTCAGATGATCTGCGGACTTCCGCTCATAATAATTTACAGCCTGACAGTGGAAGGCAACCCGCTTACATTTCATTGGACTGGGAAAGCAGTGATGTGCATTCTTTACCTGACGATTCTGGGCACAATTGCAGCATTTTGGCTTTATTACTGGCTTTTGAGTAAAATCGAATCGACCAAAGCGATGATGATCTCGCTCGTCACGCCGCTGATCGCCGTCGTGATCGGGACAGTCACGATCGGCGAACAAATGCCGCCGCAAACCGGCCTGGGAGGACTGCTCATCATCGCTAGCATCGGACTGATCGTTTTCCGGCGAAAGAGTTTAAAACCACAGAAAAAAGCAGATCAACACGGATAAGAAGAATCACCTGGGTCTATCTGTGCTAATCTGTGGCTAATTTCTTATGTTTTTCAAGTTCACCACAGCAGGCGAATCACACGGCAAGGCTCTTGCCGCAATTGTCGAAGGTGTTCCCGCAGGTTTGTCCATCGATATTGCCTCTATTAACCACGAACTCTGGCGGCGGCAACAAGGATACGGACGCGGAGCTCGGATGAAGATCGAGACGGACATGGTCGAAATATTGTCCGGAGTTCGTCACGGCATAACGCTTGGTTCGCCGATCGCTTTAACAATTGAGAACAAGGATTTTGCACACTGGCAAGAGGTGATGTCCGTTGCGAAACTGGAGTCACCGCCTGATAATCCAAAGGTCGTAAAACGCCCGCGTCCGGGCCACGCCGATCTTGCCGGCGGACAGAAATATCAAACCCGCGACCTGCGTGACATTCTCGAGCGCGCCTCTGCACGCGAAACCGCCGCCCGCGTTGCTTGCGGAGCTATTGCCAAACAGCTTCTCGCGGCATTCAATGTTGAGATAAGAAGCCACGTCATCAAACTAGGCCACGTGCAGGTTGGCCCGCTTTGGAGAACCTGGGAAGAGATCGCTGCGATTCCTGCGGATTCGCCTCTTAATTGTGCGGATGAGCTTAGCCAAAAAGATATGATCAAGCTCATCGACCAGACGAAAGCCACCGGCGACACGCTCGGCGGTATATTCGAGGTCGTCGCAAAAGGTGTGCCCGTCGGCCTCGGCTCGCATACTTCCTGGAATGAAAAGCTCGACGGTAAGATCGCGCAAGCGATAATGTCAATCCACGCCATCAAAGCCATCGAAATAGGCACTGGCGTCGCAAACGCAGCTAAACTCGGCTCCGAGGTCCACGACGAAATTTATTATGAGACTGATGAGTCAGTACCGGGAGCTGTAACAACCGGAACCTTTCACCGCCGCACCAATAGGGCCGGCGGACTCGAAGGCGGCATCACAAATGGCGAAGAGCTTCGCGTTCGCGGTTATATGAAGCCGATCTCGACGCTTCGCAACTCACTCCACTCGGTCGATATCGATACCAAAGAATCAAGCGACGCCGCCTTTGAACGCTCCGACATCACCTCAGTGCCAGCCGCCGGCGTCATCGGCGAAGCAATGCTTGCGATCGTTCTTGCCAACTCAATGCGTGAAAAATTTGGCGGCGATTCGCTCGATGAAATGCGACGAAATTTTGTGAGTTATTTAGAGTCCCTACAAGAATATTGAGAAATAAATGGATTATTTTCCAATATCCCTACGACACTGCATTCCGTCAAAACTTATCCTACAAACCGATTCGTAGGCGGTCGCTAAAGCAGTGGCTAGATCATTGCCGATTGCGGATATACCGAGGACGCGGCCGCCGGCAGTGATTAATGTGCCGTCAACGCCGTTCGTTGTTCCGGCGTGGAATACTTCGACGCAGGGGATCGCTTTCGCTTCGCCGATGCCATGAATGATGTCGCCGGTTTTGGGCTGGCCCGGATAGCCCTTCGAGGCGAGAACGATGCACGCAGAACTGCCGGGATGCCATTTGATCCGCAGATCATTCAAGCTGCCGCTCAGCATCGCCTCACAAATATCAACCAGATCGGTTTCGAGGCGGACGAGGATCGCCTGAGTTTCGGGGTCGCCGAAGCGGACGTTGTATTCGAGCAGTTTTGGCCCGTCGGCGGTGATCATCAAGCCGAGAAAGAGGATGCCGCGATAGCGAAAGCCCTCGTGAATACATCCACGCAATGTCGGGCGAATGACCGTGTCGGTTATCTCTTGCAACTGAGGGTCAGTTAGCAGCGATGCGTCGGTGAAGGTGCCCATGCCGCCGGTGTTCGGGCCAGTGTCGCCTTCGCCGATTCGTTTGTGGTCGCGGACCGGAGGCATCAGTGCGAAATCCTCACCGTCGGCGTACATCAACAGCGAGACCTCTCTGCCGACGAGACATTCTTCAAGAACGATCTTCTCGGCGGCATTGGCTCCAGCCAGATTTTCGAGGTCTTTGATGGCCGCGATTGCTTCGGGCCGGTTTCGCGCGACAACGACACCTTTTCCCGCCGCAAGGCCATCAGCCTTTACTACGACTGGCGTAGATTCGTCACCAAAATCACCGCTCTCAAGTTCGAGTACTGCAAATCCCGGCGAATGCGCGACGGTATATTTTGCGGTAGGGATGCCATAACGAGCCATAAAATCCTTCGCAAAGGATTTACTTGCTTCAAGCTGTGCGGCTTCTCTGTTCGGGCCGATGATCTTCAAACCGCTGTTTTCAAACTCATCAACAATGCCAATAGCAAGCGGAGTTTCGCCGCCAACAAAAGTCAGATCAATGGCGTTCTGAACAGCGAACTCGACGAGCCCGGTGATGTCGTCGGGTTTGATCGCAATACACTCAGCCACCTCTGCGATTCCGGCATTGCCGTTCGCGCAGAACAGCTTGGCAACCTTCACACTTTTGCTAAATGAACAGCAGATCGCGTGCTCGCGTCCGCCCGATCCGATCACTAGAACATTCATACAATTGACTCGCGGCGCAAGTTGGTCAGTTCGCCTTGACAGTGAATTTCGATAGTTGTAATGTCAGACTATTCAGTCCTTGAATAAATCGCGTGATTTTATGGTT
>CAZUEI010000272.1:0-3345 GCA_964618985.1 uncultured Chloracidobacterium sp. | reverse complement strand
CTGACCGAAAAAGGTTTCAGCCCCACATACGGAGCCCGTTTTCTAAAACGGCACATAGACCAAAAAGTAAAACTGCCGATCACCAACGATTGGAAAGCGTCGATGAAATTTACCGTTGACGCTGTTGATGGCGAGATCACAGTCAAAGCCGGCGAGGTATTAAGCCTAAACTAAACTATTGTAAAACTTCCTGCATCAGAGGCTTCGGTGATAATATTTCATCGAAGCCTTTTTACTTATGAAGCTTTCTTTTTTATACATTTCTCAGTCGATATTGTTATACTTTTGCGCTCTGTCATTGACCGTTGTCTCGCAAGTCGAAACCAATAAGGCCGATTCCAAAGATAAAGCTGAAGTGATCATTAAGAAGGCGGTTCAAAATCTCGGCGGCGACCGCTATTTGCAGGTCAAAACACAGGTCGGACGCGGCACGTTCAGCATTCTCCGCGAAGGCGGCCTTGTTTCATTTCAATCTTTTGTCGATGTGATCGTTTTTCCGGATAAAGAACGTACTGATTTCAAAGGCCGCGGTTCGCGCAACGTTCAGGTCAACACCGGCAGCACCGGCTGGGTCTATGACGGCGATCAGGAATTGATAAAAGTTCAGAACGAAAAACAAATAGCCGATTTCAAGCAAAGTATAAGAACAAGCCTAGACAATTTACTTCGTGGCAATTGGAAAAACGAGGCCGAGCTGACTTATATCGGCAAACACCCGGCGACACTCGGCAAACGCAACGATGTTGTAAAGCTCACCTATAAAGACGGTTTCTCTATCGAGTTCGAATTTGCGACTGAAGACGGTTTGCCGCAAAAGGCTCTCTACAAACGCACCGATGTCGAAGGCGAAGAAAGCAAGGAGGAAGACCGCTATGCTCAATTCATTGAAGTTGACGGTGTAAAAACACCTTTCATAATCGACCATTGGACAAATGGCAAGCAATCGTCGCGTATCAATTACGAATCGGTAGAATTCAATAAAACGATCCCTGATTCGATCTTCGCAAAACCATCAAACCCTAAAGACGCCAAAAAGGACCTCAAATTCTAGTTTGCTCATTCATTTGCCTTTCTTCCTCAGATGCAGTATTGTTGCATTTGTGAGATACATCAAAAATCCACCTAATCCATACAACAAGTACTCAGCCGAGTACGTAGGTGAGCCGCCGCCGACAAAACTCGAGGTTTTTGAGGAACTCGCAACAAAGAAAGTGATCACAAAGGCCTTCACCTCCGATTGGGAAGGCGGGTGGCGTTATACGGTCAATTGCTATCGCGGCTGCGTCCACGGCTGCACTTATTGCTTTGCCCGGCAATATCACGAATATCTCGGCTACGGCGCCGGCACCGATTTTGAGACAAAGATTGTCGTAAAACCCAACGCTCCGACCCTGTTAAGGCAGGAACTAAAAAAGACTCGAGACAAAATGCCGCATCTGGATTTTTCTTTCGCAACCGATCCGTATCTGCCGCTCGAAGCCAATTATGAATTAACCCGGAAGTGTCTCGAAGTATGTGCCGAGTTTCAGGTTCCCGTTGCAGTGATCACAAAGTCGCCGCTTGTCACTCGAGATATAGATATTCTCAAAAAACTAGAGCGAATCAGCGTATTCTTTTCGCTGCCGTTTCTGACAAAGGAAAGATCAAATCCATTCGAGCCGTACACACCCGTGCCCGAAGCCCGTTTTCGCGCGATGCAGCAGATCTCTGACGCCGGCATAACAGTTGGCATAGGTGTCGCTCCTGTAATTCCGGGCTATAACGAACCGGACATTCCCGGCTTGCTGGAACGTGCAAAAGAGTGCGGCGCGACACGAGCCTTTATGTCGATGCTTCATCTCGATACAGATTCGATAGAAGAGTATTTTGTCGCAAAAATGCACGAGCGGCTTTCGCCGACGAGCGTCACCAAGATCATAAATACAATAAAACGCGAGCGCGGCGGCACGCTTCGACACCTCACATACAAAGAGCGCGGCACAGGAAAAACCGAACAATGGGAAATGACAACAAAACTATTTCAGTTTCATGCGATGCGGCTTGGTTTCAACCAGCGTAAACCTGTTGAAGCTGCGATAGAAGCTGCAGCCGCCCCGACTCAACAAAGGCTTTTTTAACACAAACTTTTTTCTGAGTTTCTTTTGCGTCTTGGCAGCTTTGCATCTTTGCGTTTAGACTCTTATCAATATGCAAAACCGCATTGAAGTCTTTCGCCAAATGCTCGAAGCCGAGCCTGAGAACACGATGGTCATGTTCGGCCTTGCAAAGGAGTATGAAAAGCTCGGGCAACACGATAAAGTGATCAAACTGCTCGAAGATTATCTTGCCAAAGCAGACGACGAAGGCAACGCTTACGGTGTTCTGGCAAATGCCTACGCGCTTTCCGGTGACAAAGAAAAGGCCATTGAAACCTATCGCCGTGGCTTAGACGTATCAATGGCGCACGGCCATCCGTCAATGGCAAATGAATATAGAATGACGCTCGATCTCGATCTGACTGACTAAGTGATAACGCTGCATACAATTTTGTTCGTTGCGGATCAGGCAAAAAGCACTGAGTTTTATTCGCATGTCCTGAACGCGGAACCCGAACTGAACGTGCCGGGAATGACTGAGTTTCATCTTTCGGACAGTGCCATTCTTGGATTGATGCCGCGGACATCGGCAGAAAGATTGTTTTCGGGCAACGTAAAAATTGCACAGGAAAATCTAAATGAAAAAAGTGCCGAGCTTTACCTTTTAGTTGATGATGCAGCGGCTTATATTCAGCGAGCCGTCAATGCAGGTGCATTTGAGATCAGCCCTTTACAAATGCGCGATTGGGGACACCAAGCGGGTTACTGCCTAGACCCGAACGGGCAGATCATCGCCTTTGCAGAAAAATAAATTTATGAAAAAGAAACTTGTCATATCCATCTTTGTCTTGATCGCAGTCACAAACATTTTTGCCCAGCGCGAGCATGGTGTTCGGCCGACTGATACCGGTGGGCCGTTGATGTTCGAACAGGCGGTGTATGACGTGCAAAGTTACGACATCACGCTGAACGTCGATCCAACGACGAAGTCTATCTCCGGCACGACCGTGATGACAGCGAAAACCGTCATTCCGACGAACGTTATCGTTCTCGACCTCGATACGCCCTACGCGATCAGCAAGCTGACCGACGGCGCACGCGATCTCAAATACCAACGCAATGAAGGCAGGATATGGATATGGTTCCCGATGACCAAACAGGTTGGCGAAGAGATAAAGACAAGCATCACATATTCCGGCACGCCGCGTATTGCGCCAAACCCGCCGTGGATCGGCGGATTTATGTGGAAAAAGACAGCTGACGGCTCGGA
>CAZUEI010000271.1:0-3368 GCA_964618985.1 uncultured Chloracidobacterium sp. | reverse complement strand
AGGTTTTTTTGTCCGCTTGTCCGGGGTTTGTCCGACCATGCCTTTGGACAAAGTAACTAACTGAAATAATTAGGGTTATATCGACAAAATGGCCTTGTCCAGAGAGTTTTGAAAAAACTTTTTGGTGAGAACATTCCGTTAACTGTCCCACTGTCCCACCGTTTTTCCCGACCGCTGTTCCACGCCGTTCCACAACGGCCTGGAACGCCGTAAACTACTCTTTTCATTGAGGTTAACCACTGTATTTTGTCTCTGTTCCACGATTTTTGAAAAAATATAAGACATTGTAAGACGAAATGCTTAATTTCCATAAATAAAGAAGTTACAGCGTTCCGTGTATTTGCAGATAGCCGATCTTTGCTGGAACGCTGTCCCAGTGGCCCAACTGTCCCAAGTGTCCCGCTGTCCCAACTGTCCCAGCGTTTTTTTTTAAGCAAAAGACCCAGTCGCTATCGCTCCCGGTTCTGACACTTTCCATTTTCAGCCTTCCACTATGCTCTGATTGTCAAATATCCATTTCGTGATCTAGGATAGCGCGATTTTGCATAAATGTCAATGATTTTCACCGATGCAACGCACGTTACCAACTAATTTCCTGACCGTGGAAAGGTATTGTAGAAAAGCCTTTTTCTTATCTTGCGCTCGAAAAGGAAATCTATTTTTGTAGGGTCGTGATGACTATCGGAGAATAGTTGTCACCATCGTCAGACATTTCATTCAGAGTTACTCTTAACCAATAATCAACCTTGGCGTCCCGTTTTGCTCGACCGTTGATGTCACGAAGCCTATCCCATCGGTTGGGATTCCGTGATTCCTTATAACCCTGAATCAGCGACACGAGATCATCTGTACCACTTGCTTCGATCACCCTTTTCGCGAGGTTGTCTGCTTCCTTCAATGGAGACCGAGCGATAGCGTAGTATGCCATCCAACGATCTTCGCTTGAGGAATTCATGAACTCTTTTGCCCAACTCAGGGTTTCCCCGTCTCCCAAACCAGCTAAACCCAAAGAGATTTCGTAATTCTCTTGATAATCTTTGCCAACAAGAGCTTTGACTATCTCGGTAGCATCGTCGTTCGGATACCGAACAAACCACTCGACCAGTCTACCCGCTTCTTCTTTGTCCGCGGATCTCAAGGCAGCGAGCATCATGTCTTTGTGTCTTTCGTCGGCAGTTCTGATAAGTGCCCACATAAGCGGCCATCGCGATTCCTTGTCTAACGTGGGATAGTTCTTTCCGAGTCGGAGGAGAAGCGTTTCATTCTTTGTTCGGGCGATAAATTCGCTAAAGGGACCAAGGTAATTGAGGGGTATTGGGTTTTTGAGCAAGTCAATGATAAAGTCCGCCGCTTCCGCATGCTTTCCCCAAGCTAATGCCCACAACACGTCTCTCTTCTCCTCCTTGGAGGAATGAGAGTTGAGTTGCTTCAAATCCTTGAATGACTTATGTGGGCTAGGGAACTTGAAGTATTTCTCAAGATCGGCAACTAGACTTCGCGGATACTCGGTAATATTTCGTCCACTTTTGGCCAATTTCGCCAGTTTTTTCAACTCTTTTTTTTCGACTTCATAATCGCGTATCGAATCGATACGTATGAAGTGTCTGATCTTTTTCAGCAGCGATTCATCCGATTTAGTGATCGGAATTGCGGTTCGGCTCGCAGCTTCCTCCGAAACGATCCAACCCGCTCTTGTTTTATCGACAAAAAGAATGTACTTGAATTTTATTTCCGGTGGCGTGAATTGCAGCAAAATCTCGCGGGGATAAGATATCTTCGTCAAGAAATTATACGGAAAGCAGTTGTTGCCAAAACTCCGCGTTCGAATAACCTTGGAATCGTATTCGCCTTTCATCACCTCAGTGACATTAAACAGAACAATGTTGCCTTCCTCAGAAACCGGCTCTGCTAAGAGGATAGCGTCTGCATCTTTCACGAGATCATACGTTGTCGTGCCTAAATAACCGTCGGCGAACGAGCACGCGATTGACGATGCTCTAAGGAAGGGTAGGAAAATTGCCAACGCAAGGAATAATTTAGGAGCACTCAACCGCATTTTTCAAACTGGACGCTAACAATATCCTTGATGCCCGAACGTAGCATTAGTTGCCTCGCTGAGCCAAAGGAAGGACGATAAGTTGCGCCCTTGCATTAACCCCGACACCAACTTGATCTCGGCCCTGAAAAGGTCTACATTTCACTCAATCCAAGGAATAAGCAGTATTTTTCTGCGTTCTGGATGCGCGGCGCGAATCGCGGCTATTCCGCCGCCCGGCCGAATCGGCGGCATAGCCGCAAATCCTTTTTAGCAGCCAACGGAAAGGCGGAGCCATTCCGCAAATAGAGTGGCGAAGCCACGAGTTCGTGGCGGTCCCCTTTTCCCCACGCCTCTCTGCATCCTGAGGCGGCCTCAGGATGCAGAGAGGCGTGGGGGAATCAATTGGGTGAGCTCGGCGGTCAAGCAAGCCTGACCGCGCTGCGATAGGGCAAAGCCCCCAAAACAAAAGGGCTTTTGCATTTACTTTCCTTTTTCCCGGATATTTTTTGTAAACTTCAAACAATGAGAATCTTCGGGAAAACATTTTTCTTGCCGGTCATATTTGTAATTGCGGTCGCGCATAGTGCTGTTGTTGCTCAAACGCCAAAAACAACGCCGACACCGGCGGCTTCGCCGAAAATGAGCCCGACGCTGGTTCAGACGATAGACGAACTGCGGTCGAAGATCAGAAACAGAATACTCTCGCCGGAAGCGTCGCGGGGCCGTGTCGGAGTAAAAATAGTTTTGCTGAAAACCGGAAAGGTCCTATTTGAAAATGACGCGGAAAAATATTTTATACCGGCCTCGAATATGAAAAACTTCACTGTGGCTGCTGCGTTGGAAAGACTAGGCCCGGATTTCCGATTCGTGACAAGCGTATATGCTGCGGCAAGGCCTGACGCGAACGGCACGGTCAAAGGCAATCTGCGCATTTTCGGCCGCGGCGATATATCCATCTCGACCGCGTTCAATGATGGTGATTATTACAAAGGCATTGACAATCTGGTTGATAAGATCGCTGCCGCAGGCGTGAAACGGATCGAGGGCGACCTTGTCGGCGACGAGAGTTATTTCAAGGGCAATGCGATTCCCTACACTTGGGAATGGGATGATTTACAGTGGTATGACGGAGCTGAGATCTCTGCTTTGCCGATAAATAACAATGCGCTCGATCTGAACGTAAAACCCGGCGTGAAAGGTGAGCCATGCCTTATTTCTGTTCTGCCGGAAAATCCACTTGTTGGGGTCGTAAACACTTGTGTGACTTCGCCTGCCGGGACAGCTTCAGCGTTGAAAGTATTGAAGCCGTTAAACACAAATGTTCTCGAGA
>CAZUEI010000270.1:0-3373 GCA_964618985.1 uncultured Chloracidobacterium sp. | reverse complement strand
CAAAACAATTGAGTAACGGAAATTTTTTATTTACATCCGAGTCGGTGACCGAAGGTCATCCGGACAAGATTGCAGACCATATAAGTGATGCGATCTTAGACGCGATCCTTACACAGGACCCGACTGCACGTGTTGCCTGCGAAACGCTCGTTACCACCGGGTTGGCTGTCGTCGCCGGTGAGATCACTACAACGGCAAAGGTCAATTACAAACAGATCATCCGTGAAACTATTGAAGAGATCGGCTATAACAACGCTGAGTTTGGCTATGATTCGAATACGTGCAGCGTCATCGACGCTATCGGCACACAATCGCCGGACATTTCTCAAGGCGTTGATACTGGAGGAGCCGGTGATCAGGGATTAATGTTCGGTTATGCGTGTAACGAAACTCCTGAGTTGATGCCGATGCCGATACAGATGGCGCATAATTTAACGCGGCAACTGTCGAAGGTGCGTCGTGATGGGACGATTCCCTACTTGCGGCCGGATGGAAAATCGCAGGTTTCGATCGAATACCGCGACGGGCGTCCGTTTCGTGTTGAAGCGGTCGTTATCTCGTCGCAGACAGCTGACCTCGACATTGAGGATATTCGTGCCGACATCATGGAACACGTCATCAAGCCGGTCATCCCGGCGGAGCTCCTCGACGACAATACGAAGTACCACATTAATCCTACGGGCAAATTTGTCATCGGCGGACCGATGGGAGACGCTGGTGTAACTGGAAGAAAGATCATCGTTGATACATACGGAGGCTATGCTCCGCATGGCGGCGGTGCATTTTCGGGTAAGGATCCGACCAAAGTTGACCGTTCGGCGGCGTATATGGCGCGGTATATTGCGAAGAATGTTGTCGCCGCGGGCCTTGCAGACAAATGCACGGTGCAGTTGGCCTACGCTATCGGTGTGGCTGAGCCTGTTTCTGTTTTGATCGACAGTCACGGCACTGGGACGATCGATGACGAGAGGATCTCGGACATCGTTCGCGAGAATTTCACCTTGACGCCAAAGGCGATCATCGAGACGCTCGACCTGCGTCGCCCTATCTATAAAGCGACCGCACGTTTCGGACATTTTGGCCGAAAGAACGACGAATTCACCTGGGAAGTAACGGACAAAGCCGAGGCTCTGAGAACGGCTGCAGACAATCATAGAGGTATCGGAACAAATGGCTAATACAGCAGCAACATCAATGGAATACGACATCAAAGACATCAACCTGGCGCCGCAGGGCAAGCAGCGCATCGAGTGGGCCGACCGCGAAATGCCGGTTCTCCGCCTCATTCGCGAGCGATTTGAAAAAGAAAAGCCGCTCACCGGCGTAAAGCTCGTCGCGTGTGCGCACATCACGACCGAGACGGCGAATCTCGCACGTACGCTGCAGGCCGGCGGTGCGGAATCGCTGCTTATCGCATCGAATCCGCTTTCTACGCAGGATGATGTCGCGGCTTCACTTGTTGCCGATTGGGGCATCCCCGTGATGGCTCACAAAGGCGAATCTACCGACACATACGTCCGTCACGTCAAAGCCGCTCTCGACACAAATCCGAATCTGATAATCGACGATGGCAGCGATGTCGTTGCTACGATGATCAAGGAAAAGCCCGAGCTTATCGGCAACCTCATCGGCACGACCGAAGAGACGACTACCGGCATCGTCCGCCTCAAAGCGATGGTCAACGCCGGCGTGCTCACCTTCCCTTCTATCGCGGTCAACGACGCGCAGACAAAGCATTTCTTTGACAACCGGTACGGCACCGGCCAATCGACGCTTGACGGCGTGATCCGTGCGACAAATATTTTGCTCGCCGGAAAAAACCTCGTCGTCGTAGGCTACGGATGGTGCGGAAAAGGCGTTGCGATGCGTGCCCGCGGCCTCGGAGCAAACGTCATCGTTACCGAGATCGATCCTATCAAAGCGATCGAGGCGGTTATGGACGGTTTCCGCGTGATGCCGATGAAGGAAGCCGCAAAGATCGGCGACTTTTACATCACCGTGACCGGCAACCGCCACGTCATCGACCGCGAGCATTTTGAAGTGATGAAGGACGGAGCGATCGTTGCCAACAGCGGCCACTTCGATCTGGAACTTAATCTCACTGCCCTGCGTGATATGTCGAGCGAGGTCAACACGCGTCGCCCGTTTGTCCAGGAGTATTCGAAGAAAGACGGCAAGAGCGTGATCGTCCTCGGCGAAGGCCGTCTGATCAATCTCGCCGCCGCCGAAGGCCATCCTGCTTCGGTGATGGATATGTCGTTCGCCAACCAGGCGCTTTCTGCCGAGTATCTTGTCAAACAGAAAGGCAAACTCGCCGCCGGCGTTCACGTCCTGCCGCCCGAGGTCGATCAGGAGATCGCCGGTCTCAAACTTCGTGCAATGGGCGTCTCGATCGACGAGCTTACGCCTGAAATGCTTGAGTATATGACGAGCTGGGAAACGGGCACTTAATCAGTGGATAACTGATAGTGGAAAGTGGATAGTTAAAGAAGAAGGCTCGGCGAATCGCCGGGCCTTTTTCTATTTGTACTTCCCTTTTCGCCTGACCAAATGTAGTTTAGCCGGACCAATTGCGATTTAACCTGTCCCAGAGTGGCGATTTCCTGACCACGTCCCAGAGCGCGTGGTACAAGCCAGGCGGGGTTGGCGGGATGGTCAGGACGGTCTGTAACTGTGGAAAGTGGATAGTGGAAAACGGAAAGTTCCGGACGTCTTTAACTTTCCACTTTCAGTTTTCCACTTTTAAGTGTGTTTCACACTTGACATTTTCCCCATTCTGTGCAATATTTGAAACATTATGCAAAGAAGAAACTGGAAAGAATTTAACGGGGTTGCGGCGCGGCGGATTCCTGATGCGATACGGTCGTCGATCAACCCGGGCGGCGAGATCACTTTTGATATTGATACATTTCGGAAAATGGGCGAACCGGAAGCGATGTTTTTGTTTTATGAAGAGCACACGCGAACCATCGGCCTAAAGCCCGCACATCCTGACGCTCACAACGCCGTGCTTGTCCGCGTTCGCCACGCACGCTCGAACCGTGTAGTGCGCTCGATGCCCTTCCTTCGCGAAAACGGCATCGACATCCCAACGACGCTCCGCTTCCCTTTTCCATTTATCGAGGACGACGTCCTGATCCTCGATCTGCGAACGACAGTCACATGCAGCCGCGGCGGATGGAAAAAGGTAAAGAAACGCAGCGGCAAGATCGGCCGTCCAAAATCGCCGCGAGCTTCGCTGAGCCACCTGAAACACACGCTAAACGACCATGGCCGCGAGATCTGGATCGAAGAAGAAGACGAACACACCGGCAAGCCCGTGATCTGGTATTCGTTTGATTCAAAAGGAAGAAAACAAAAACACGTCCGCGAC
>CAZUEI010000269.1:0-3398 GCA_964618985.1 uncultured Chloracidobacterium sp. | reverse complement strand
AGGCCCTTTCGACCCGATGATAGTTATCCTCATCGGTCTTCTTCTCAAATTTGCGTTCGCCGGTCAACGTAAGTACGTTGTTTTCGAACGATAGGTCAAACTCATCCCTCTTCATTCCCGGCAACTCCGCCTCGAGGACAAGTGAGTCCTTGTTCTCAAAAATATCAACTCTCGGGCTCCAGGCCCCGCCAAAAAGCTCTTCGCGATCAGCCGAAACCGGCGCAACACTTGTAAATATGCGGTTCATTTCATCCTGAAGGCCGCGCAATTCTCGAAATGGATTGTATCTAACGATGTTCATAAAAATTTCCTCCTAAAATCTTTATATATGACTAAATACTTAGTCTATAAGCATAATAAAATATGAGTGTATTATTGTCAAGTATTTTTTGGGAATTTTTTTAACTTTTTGCACCTGCCCCGCTTTGCCCCACTTGCCCCACTTCGGGTGGGGCGGGGCAAACCGAGCATTTTCTACTTTTTGTTGATTTACAGGTGACACATTTGGCTTTGTCGGTTATATTTATTGACGCATCTTTCCTTTTCTAAATGAAGATCTTTCGTGAAGTTCTCTGGCCTTTGGTTGCTGTTTTCGCGGCGTTCGTCGTCGGCGGGATCATTGTGCTGCTGATCGGCGACAATCCGTTCCAGACTTTTTACCAACTCATTGGTAATTCATTCGGTTCGCTCAACAATCTGGGCTACACGCTGTTTATCGCCACGCCGCTTATATTTACGGGGTTGGCAGTAGCCGTCGCATTTCGCTGCGGGCTTTTAAATATCGGCGCGGAAGGGCAGCTTTATGTGGCGGCTTTTGCTACTGCGTGGGTCGGAATCAAGTTTGGCGGAACGGTGGTCACGATCTTTGGAAAGCAGGAAGACTGGTCATGGTATAGCCTGCCGTCGGTGATCCTTGTGCTCGCGTGTATTTTAACGGCGGTTGTTGCAGGAGGCATATGGGGAGCGATACCAGGAATATTAAAAGCCAAATTCGGCTCGCACGAAGTGATCAATACGATAATGCTGAATTTTATAGGCATATCGCTGGTCAGCTATTTTACGCAATATTATTACAAGATCCCCGGCGACCCGATCATGCAGACCGCCGAGATCGGCAAAGGTGCTCACATACCGCGAATCAGCCAATTCATCCCGGGAATGCCGGATTTTGTTCCGCTCAGCGTTGCCTTTTTGCTGGCAATTTTGATGTGCGTGCTCGTCTATATCTTTTTGTGGAAGACAAAATGGGGCTACGAACTGCGTGCTGTGGGCGAAAATCCGTCTGCGGCAGAATACGGCGGCATCAATGTAAAAAAGCAGATAGTTCTGGCAATGACGATCTCGGGCGGCTTAGCCGGAATGGTCGCTATCGGCGAGGTTTTAGGCTATCGCTACAACTATTACGATGGCTTTTCGGACGGATGGGGATTTTTGGGTATCGCGGTCGCCCTGCTCGGTCGCAATCATCCGCTCGGCATTTTTATCGCTGCGATATTTTTTGCGGTTTTGAAACGCGGTGAAATATTTGTCGACATTGAGACAAAATACGTCTCGAAAGATCTCGTTGAAGTGCTACAGGCGATCATAATTATTTTTGTTGCCTCGCTGCAGAGGTTCTCGAGGAAATAAAATGGGCGATATTATTACACCAACATTTCTTCTTATCCTTTTGTTTTCGACAATTCGCGGCGCCACGCCGCTGATCTTTGCAGCGTTGGGCGGGATGTTTTCTGAAAGGGTTGGCGTAATTAACATTGCTCTTGAAGGATTAATGCTGACCGGTGCGTTTGTCGCGGCCGTTGTGACATACGAAGCGCAAAATCCGTATCTGGGCTTGGTTGCCGGCATGATCGCCGGTGCCGCAGTCGCGTTTATATTTGCCGTCGCCGTTATTAAATTTGAGGCTGATCAGGTAGTTGCCGGTTTTGCGATAAGCATGTTGATGCTGGGGCTTCCGGCAGTGATCAGCGCCCGGCTTTATGATTCGGCGGGCTCGACGCAGCAGATCGCAAAAGAATTTTTGCTGCCTGATTTTTACAATCGCCTATCCATCGCTTCAATACTCGCATTCGCTATCGTGCCAGTTTGTTGGTATGTGCTGTATAAAACACCGTTCGGCCTGCGTATTCGCGCAGCCGGTGAAAATCCAGAGGCAGCCGATGCGGCAGGCGTTAATGTGATCCGCCTGCGTTATATTGCAGTTGTCATTTCAGGCATTTTAGCCGCTGCGGGCGGTGCGTATCTCTCTATCGGCCAATCTTCGCTCTTCACACGCGGAATGACAGCAGGTCGAGGTTATATTGCTCTCGCGGCATTGATCCTTGCCAAATGGAAGCCGATCCCGGTACTTTTTGCGTGCCTTTTCTTTGGATTTACCGAGGCATTGTCTATACAGATGCAAGGCGTTATCAAAATGCCCTCGGGCGAAGACATCCCGGTCCAGTTCATCCAGATGATCCCTTATGTTCTGACGATAATCGTTCTGGCGGGCTTTATTGGCCTGTCGCGTGCGCCTAAAGCGTTAGGTATTCCATACAGAAAAGAGAATTAATTTAGGCACAAGTGGACGCGGATTTGCGTAGATGGAATTAAAACATCTGCGTTTATCTGTGTTAATCTGTGTGTTCTTTGTTCTTATGTCTTACGAAAAGGCTGCGGAAGCGGCTGCATTTATCAGATCAAAATACTCCGGCGAGGTAAAGACCGCCATTGTTCTCGGCAGCGGTCTCGGTGCGTTTGCAGATGAGTTGACGAATGCGGTCAAGATTCCCTATGACCAAATACCTGGATTTGCACGTTCGACAGTCGAAGGTCATGCAGGCCAACTTGTTTTGGGTGATATCGACGGTGTGGCGGTAGCCGTCCAGCAGGGACGCTTCCATTTTTACGAAGGCTACGACATGGAACAGGTAATGCTGCCGGTTCGCACATTCGGTGTGATGGGTATCAAAAACCTTGTCCTGACAAATGCAGCCGGAAGCCTGAATTCAGATATGACGCCCGGCAGTCTGATGCTGATCACCGATCACCTCAATTGCCTCGGAGTCAATCCTTTGCGTGGGCCCAATGACACTCGCTTTGGCCCGCGTTTTCCCGATATGAGCGAGGTTTACGACCGAGAGCTTCAGCAGATCGCAAATGACGAGGCAAATGCGATCGCCCATGAGCGATTTGAGAAAGGACAAGATGAAACGTTGGTGGATTTTCTGAATCGTGGCGTTTACTGTGCTCTGTCCGGGCCGACTTATGAGACGCCGTCCGAGATCCGCATGTACCGGCAGTTCGGTGCCGACGCAGTCGGTATGTCCACTGTTCCTGAGGCAATCGCCGCTCGGCATCAGGGAATGAGCGTGCTCGGCATATCGTGCATCACTAACCTCGCCGCCGGAATGAGCGAC
>CAZUEI010000268.1:0-3404 GCA_964618985.1 uncultured Chloracidobacterium sp. | reverse complement strand
AATTCCACAGTCAGGCTCGGGACGGCATCGTCCAAGACACGATTTGTTTTCGCTTTGGAGATTTCTTCAAGATCGCGAGTCTCCGCTAAGCATTTGATTGCGAATTACTAATTTTTGTGCAGAAACGGCTATTTTTGTGCACAGTGTTAATTTTGTGCAATGCATACTTATTATACATACGCGGTGTGTATAGAAAGTATGCAAATTGGTAAGTCTAAGTAAAAGGGGAGATTAACGTTGAATCGGAGGAAAAATGGAAACCAAGTATCCACTTTTTTTCGCTGTCGATCAAGCCGGAATAAGTCTGAATGGGTGTCTGTAAACATTAGGAAACAAAGAGGTTGTGGTGTCGCGTTGATTTGTGGCACGCTCTGGCACGGCGGTTGTAATAGAGAGGGCAACGAAGCAAAAGGCTTTGAATAAAAAAATAAAAAACTTTAGGAGAAGAAAAATGAAAAAGACATTCACAACAATCGCACTGGCAACGGTATTGGCATTCGGAACAACTTTGGCAAACGCAAACGGCGGGATCATCATGGGCGACGGCATAATCATGGGCGACGCGACTTGCACGAACACTGATAAAGACGGAATCATCATGGGCGACATCGTAGGCATCATCATGGGCGACATCGTAGGCATCATCATGGGCGACAAAGAAACCACACCCTGCACCGAGAAAGACGGCATCATCATGGGCGATGGCATCATCTACGGCGGCTAGTACCTAAAAAATTTCGCACCGGGGGGACAAACAGCCGAGTCGGGAAACCGAACGGCTGTTTTTATTTTGATATTGAGTTATGCGCGTTTACCTGAAAAGGCAGGTGAAAGCCTTCGCAGATTTTCTACCGCACCCGGAAGCACGGTCAGGATCTGATCCACATCCTCGACGGTGTTAAAACGACCGAAGCTGAAACGGACCGCTCCGCGTGCAAGCTCTTCATCGCGGCCAAGGGCGCGGATCACAGGTGAAGGTTCGAGCGAGCCGGATGAACATGCCGAGCCGGTCGAGACGGCAATGCCCTGCATATCGAGATTGATCAGCAGGCCTTCGCCTTCGACCGATCTGAAAGAAATATTTGAAATATTCGGTAGACGCGACGAGCGTTCGCCGTTGAAAACGAGGTCGGAGATCTTCTTGCCGATCTCGTTTTCGAATCTATCACGTAAGTTTCTCGCATTCTCAGATATTTCAGCCAGTTCAGACTGTGCTAATTCGCATGCTTTTCCAAACGCAACAATATGCGGCACCGATTCTGTGCCTCCGCGGCGTTCGCGTTCCTGACGGCCGCCGATATTCTGTGAATGAAGCCGGACGCCGCGTCGAACATACAACGCTCCGATGCCTTTCGGAGCGTATATTTTATGTGCGGAGATCGAGAGCAGGTCGCAGCCAATTTCTTCAACATCGACTTTGATCTTGCCCGCAGTCTGAACAGCGTCGGTGTGAAACCAGATCTTCTTGCCCGATTCGCGAATGTTCTTGACCAGTTTTCCAATCCCTTCCACAGGCTGAATTGTGCCGATCTCATTGTTTGCGGCCATTATCGAAATGAGAACTGTTTCTTCTTTTATCGCCGCTTTTATATCTTCTATAAGGACGACGCCGTTCTCGTAAACAGGAAGATACGTGACAGTGCAGCCATTTTTTTCAAGGTCCTCGCAGAGGCTCTTGACCGATGGATGTTCGATAGCAGAAGTGATTATGTGGTTGCCGTATTTTGAATTTGCTTCGAGCAGGCCGCGGATTGCCAGGTTGTTTGACTCAGTCCCACCTGAAGTGAAAACTATCTCGTTTGGCCGAGCGTTGATCAAAGCAGCTACTTGATGACGTGCTCTATCGACAGCCGCGCGCGCGTCCTGGCCGAAAGAATGAATGCTCGATGCATTGCCAAACTTTTCCGTCAAAAAAGGCAGCATCGCCTCGACAACGCGTGGATCGACCGGCGTTGTTGCACTGTTATCAAGATAAACTCGGCGCAGCATACTTTCAGTTTAAGTGCCGCTGAGAAAGAAGGGAAGTTCGCGCTGAAACATCGGACCGCGAAAAAAGGGCGGAAGCTTTGCGCAACCGCCCTTAGGATCAACTCTTCAAAATAAATTAGCGTCCAAAACGATAGGTCGTGAATTGTGAGTCCATTCGCGTGTCTTGTCCGCTCGTAAACTGGAACATGCACGAATCATCGGTATAGTCCATGAAATTTTCGATCGGATCGTTGCCGGCGATATTTGCGCAAGAATTACGACCGATCGGGCAGCCATAAGCCGGCGATTTTTCTGCAGGCGTATCACCTACAAGGTCGCCTCCGTTGGTAGCGTTGCGTGCACAGCCGCCCTGGAATGTATGGTAAAGACCCATCCAATGTCCAACTTCGTGAGTGGCTGTGTCACCAAGATTATAAGGTGCAGCGGAGCCGCCCGGGAGACTTGAATAAAGTATAACGACGCCGTCGTTCTTTGGATTGCCCGCATAGCTCGACGGGAAAGTTGCCCATCCAAGAAGTCCGCCGCCCATGTTATTTGAGTAGATGTTGAGATCATCGGCGCTGCCCTGACGCAGAGCGTTTTTCATTGCCGACTCGCAAGATCCGCCAGTGCATGTGTACCAGGACGAATTCGTTGTGCGGGTGGTGGCAACGAGATTGAATGACCAGCCCCACGATGCATACGCGGCATTCAGTACATTGATCTGCGCGGTGATCTGCGAATCCGGGATGTTCCCTTGTGAGGCCGCCGTGCCACTTCGAATGACGTGCCAATAAACAGGGATCGTGCCGCCCGTGACGTCCAAGTCATAACCGCCGTTTGCGGCCTTTTGATTTTCTCTAAAAACCGCAACTTGCCGTTCGATCTCGGCGATCTGCGCTTCGCTCAGCTTTGCCGTTGCGCATCGGCCATTTTCAAGAAAATCTTCCTTATTCTTAAAGGTGGTACCGTTAAATTCAAACGGCTGATTGCTTGTCACGACCGGAATTTCCTGATCTGCCATCGCCGACTGGGCGCTGACCGGTTCCGTTCTGCTCATTATGCCAAACGCGATCAGCGAGACGGCACAAAATACCACGACTAACAAAAGAACTTTTATTTTCATTTCTTACTCCTGTTGGTTGAATTTTTTATTTTGGAAATTTACAAACCCCAACGGCGATCACCCAAAAAAATCGGATTGCAAATTGAGACCATACACATATACCACGAAACCGGAAAATGTCAAAGGATTTTATTCGTATTTCGACTTAACATCAGCCGTTAGCTGGCAACGGGAAGTTTCCAAAATGCCTCAAATAAAGTATTGTTAAAGTGGATTAGTTTGTTTATCACTAAGCCGCGGGAAATGAGAATAACCTAATGGATTTTGCTACAAAAGAGATTTTCAAACGATATGCGAGCATAGTGGTCGG
>CAZUEI010000267.1:0-3441 GCA_964618985.1 uncultured Chloracidobacterium sp. | reverse complement strand
TGGACACCCGCCATAAAACAGAAACTGCTCAGGTAAACGAGGTTCTTTGCAAGGTGCTTTGTCACAACATCTGCTGCGTGATTCACGCGATGTATGAATTGGGTCTTGAAACAAAATTTCTCGCAACTGGCACTCCGGACCGCTAGGTCAGAAACTCAGCACAACTAATCGTTCTCCACTTCTAGGACTAATTTTTAGATACATCCCCGCATCTTACGGGCCCCTTCCACAAATTCCTTCAAGCTCGAATTATCGAGAATTCCTCAAGTTGCTCCTTCTCAAAAGCGATTTTTGTGCAGAAACGGCAATTTTTGTGCACAGTGTTAATTTTGTGCAATGCATACTTATTAGGCTTTGCACAAAAATAGACCAAAAACAGTTAATTTTTGTGCAGGAGGCTAACTTGCACAAAAATTGCGTACACGGTTTGGACGGTGGAATTAGATCCTAGACTGTGGATCGTGATCGAAGGAGTTCGATTACCTGCGCAACAGAGAACGTCCGTCCTTTGCTGGCGGCGGACTCTGCGGAGGCCTTGCCCACGGCAGTTCTTGACTTTTTCAATTGAGCTTGGAACGCCTTTTCCCTTGCAGGTCCGACACCGATCTTTAGTTCGCTTCGGAGCGTGCCGGCCGCTGCGTCCACAAGTAAGGCTAGCTCGTGATCGGTGCCTTGTGCCGAGATCGTTGCCGCGATAACGTTGAGCGCGTCGGCGATTCCCTGGTTGTCTCCGATCTCGGAAAACTCAGCCAGCACCTCCTTTTGCAGGTCAAGGGCGCTGCTGATCTCACCTTTAGAAGCTGCGATCTCGCTTTGCTGAAGTTTTGTACGCGCGACGAGCGGCCTGAGGCCGAGGGATTCAAACAATTTTAGACATTGAGTGGCAAAATTATCGGCGTTATCAAATTCCTTCATGTGACGCGCGACCTCTGCCAAGTTGTGCAGACAAACGGCCTCAAGAAAATCGTCATTCGACCCGCGAGCGTCACGAAGTGCTTTCTCAAGCATTGGCCGGGCTCGCTGAAATTCACCGGTCTCTAACAACGTCAGGGCAAGATTGTTAGCCGCCCTCGCCATCAAAACGGGACTGTCCGTTTTGCGAAGGACGTCGACGCTTCGTTCAGCAACCTCGATCGCTTTGGCATACTCACCATGACGATTCAGAAAGTACGCGTAGCCGACGAGTGTAGGTCCGAGATTTCGTTTGTCTCCCATCTGTTCCCAAAGGCGGATGCTCTCCTCAAAATAGGAACGCCGCAACTCAGTGTCCTGGTCGAGTCCGGGAGTTTGCCCAAAGAACAGGCCCGCGGCCATCAAAACCTTGGCACGGGCTGCAAGGTTCGATCCGTCATCTCTGGCAAGCGCTTTTTTTGTCCAAGTCTGGGCTTCGCTGATAAGCCCGTGGTTAAACCAAAATCGCGAGAGCGAGCCGCATAGTCTTAAGCCCGACACGATGTCATCATTTTCATCGATGGTACGGGTGAGAACGGCGCGGATATTGTCGTACTCAGCCTCGATTATAGCGGGCCATTCGCCGCGGTCACCGTCGTCAAAGGAACGCTCAACGAGATCGACAAACACAGCAGTACGACTTTCCAACATGCGTGACCAGTCGCCGCTATCAGACAGTTTGGCCTTACTATACTGGCGGATCATCTCGAGCATGTTATATCGATATGAGCCCTTTCGCAGGTACATTTGGATGAGCGACCGCCTCACGAGGCTCGCCAGCAAATGGGTTATTTCGGCAGCTGAAATTTTATCGTCGGAACATATTTTCGAGGCGATGTCCGCAGTCCAGCCGCCCTTTAGAACTGATAATCGCTGAAATAGCAATTGCTCTTTCGCCGGGAGCAGGTTGTAGCTCCAGTCGATGGCCGCATCGAGTGTTTTGTGGCGTGACGATTCACCCCCGCGGCGACGGAGCATTTGGAAGCTATCCCGTAGCAACGACCCGATCTGTTCGACGGAGTAGGCGTCCACCTGCGCGGCCGCCAGTTCGATCGCGATTGGCATGCCTTCGAGCTGTTTGCACAGATCCGCAACAGAAGGCATATCTCGAGCGCTGATCTCAAGGTCCGGACGCTGTTGCTTGGCCAGCTCGACAAAAAGTTTAACGGCCTCGAACCCAGCGAGTTGTTCAACGGTCAGTCTGCCGCTCGTCGTTGGAAGAGAAAGCGGCCGGAGGGCAATTACCGTCTCATTAGGCAGCAGTAGAGGTTCGCGGCTCGTCGCTATCACATTTACATTTCGCCCAGAGGTAATTAAAACCTCGATAACGTGGGAAACACTTTCGATCACGTGCTCGCAGTTATCAAGAATGATCGCGACGGACCTTTCGTTAAAGAACTTTGTGAAACTGTCCTTCAGATCAGTTTCGTGGCTGTCCGGCAGGTCAAATGACGACAATACGGCCCTTGGGACATACTGTCCATCCTCGACTGAAGTGAGATCGACGAAGTGAACGCCGGCACTAAACTTTTCGGCCAATGATCGAACAGCCTCTCGAGCTAACCGCGACTTCCCAACACCGGGAGGGCCGGTCAGAGTGATGAGTCTCGACCTCGATAATGATCGGCGCACGAGCTCTATTTCACTTTCGCGTCCGACGAATGGCGTAGGGTCATCCGGCATCTGACTGGTCGAGGATGTAAGGAACGCGATTCGAGCCTCACTCGAGATCGTGTAGCCGACCTTTGGGATGTTAACGATCCATTTGCCCGCGTCGCCCAAGGCCGCCCGGAGTTTTCTGATCGAAACATAAAGTGCGTTCACGTCCTGCGCGGGAAGTACTTGGCGTGATGGGTCGTCCGACCACACAAGTATTCGCAGTTCATCACCTGTTAAAACCCGGTCCCGGTTTTTAATAAGTGTTTCTAAGAGTTTGAACTCAAGCGGGCCTAGAGCGACACGGTCTCCGCCGTGCAGAAGCCGACGCCCTTTCGTGTCGAGAGCAAAGTCTCCAAGTCTAATGCCTTCGGCAACTTGCGGGTTCATAATATTGGACAGATTTTGGACAGAAAACTTTTCGTTGCGCAAATTTAAGATATGTATATTCTAGTATCACAGAAACGGCAGAGCAACATTAATAGCAGCTGTATTTTTCGTTTTTGGAATAGGGGCGAATCAGAAAACCTGAAGAAAAAATGAAGTTCAAAGAGAACATGAACCAATTCGGGATATTGGTAATTCGAGCGATTTGGCCCCGCAGAGGTGAAAAAGGATTCCGGCGTGCCGGGTCCATTCTACGGCCCAGGTGGTTTTGGGCGATATTTTCTGTATTCCTAGCGAAATACAGATAAAGAAATGGGCGGACCTCTGTCCGCGAAAAATTAAACAACCGGAGAGTAAAGTTCATGTCAGAATCAATAAGATCAAACCGTTCATTCATCGTCCGCATTATGCCAATCGGCGCCCTCGTCGGACTCGTTCTTTTTTTAG
>CAZUEI010000266.1:0-3447 GCA_964618985.1 uncultured Chloracidobacterium sp. | reverse complement strand
TTGGTGCAAACAATAGAGCGATAATTGCTCCGATGCCCCCGCCAACTATCAAATACGTCAGTTTAGTCGAAATGCTCGTCTCTTCTCTTTCGTGTCTCATAAATTCCTCCCAGCGCAAAATTTGCACACAACAACACAACTTTTGCTTTAGATAATTATAGCAAAAATCTATACATTCGGGCAATGAATTGTTTGGTTTGACGTGGAAAAAGTATTTTTTATTGCAGTTCTGCCAAAACTCTCCGTGCGTTTTCGGCCTGCAGGAAATCAAAGTAAGGATTCGTCTTGAGAGATAACGCAATAAGCCTGCGGGCCTCGTTCTTATTGCCCAGAGCGTTCTCGATCATTCCGGCGTGGTAGAAGAGCAAAGCATCCTTTGTGCCGAGCCTAAGAGCGTCTTTCATTGCTGTTTTTGCTTCCTCTAAACGGCCCGCTTTGTAACATGCCCAAGCCAATAGATCGGCACCGTAAATGTCCTTTCTTGTTTCGTAATCCTTGGCCGCAGCCTCGCAGACTTGAAGGGCGTTTTTATCATGATTGGCATAAAACATCGACGTAATGCGGCCGTGCAGACTGCCTTTTGCAGTATCGACGCGAGCGATCTCGTCAAAAACCGAATATTGCCGCTGAGCCTCTTCGACACGCCCCGCAAGCATGTAAAGATCGCCCAACATCGCCACCGCCGCGAGATCGGGATCGGCAACCGCGACCGATTTTTCGTATATCCCGATAGCTCCATTCAGGTCGCCGCGAGCTGTCGTCAAATGGCCGAAGGCTTCGGTTACGGCAAAATAACCGGGAAAAGTTTTTAGAGACGAATTAAAATGCTGCTGAGCAGCGTCGAGGTCGCCTCGGGCCATCGCCATTTCGCCCAACTGCCATTTGCACCAGGCAGTCGTCTCGGTCGATCCGGCTTGCGGGGCTTCGGCAAGACGAAGCGCATTTCGCATGTGTGACTCTGCCTTTTTAAGGTCGCCGTGCAAAGCGGCAAGTTTTGACAGTCGTTGCTCGACGCCCACGCGGGACAGGTTTTGACCGGACGTAAGCTCGTCCAACTTTTCAAACGCTGCCTTTGCCTCGAAGTAAGCTCCCAATTCGAGATGTGCATCGCCGAGAAGTTGATAAACATAGGGTTTTTGAGGATCAAGTTGCAGCAGACGCATTGCGTGATCGCGGGCATTGACAAATCGGTGCGACGAAAACTCAGCCCTCGCAAGTGCCGCAAGCCCGCCTTTATTTTGTTCCGCAGGCAAAATTTCGAGCGACTTCCTGGCCGACTGCATTGCAAGATCAAGATAACCCACGTCACCCGTTTCGCGCATCTGCTGCATGTATTCGGATGCAAGCTTGTTGAAAGCAATAAAATCATCCGGATCGCGTTTAACACGATCTTCGAGAAAACGGATCGTGTCATTAATGGCGAGGTTGTCAGTCGTAGCGGTCACTGTATTTGCAGGCGACGGCTCACCTGTTGCGGCTTTTTCCGCCTTGCTGCATGCGCTTAAAACCGCACCCGCGACAATAATTATCACGAAGCAAAAGTATCTTAAATTATTCATGGCAGTCTTGCCGCAAGACTTGATTTCCGCCTCAGACTCTTAAATCAAAGCCTAGACGGAAATCAGTCTCAGTAATCACTAATTGCGTGTTCGATCATCAAGCGTTCCGCTGGCGAACGGTTGATTCGGAAGTGCAAGATACGGGAACGAACTAGTAAGAGGCACCTCATTACTGTTTACATTATCTCCCATCAGCAGTGCCTGGTTGGTGATAAAATAAAGCAGCACGTCGATAGTGTCGTCGCCCGGCCTTCGCCCGTTTGGGAAACCGACATATCCCGGCGTTGTTGCCCGCTCGCCAAACCCAAGACTCGGATTCGGAGTGGCGGTATTTAGCCGCAGGATATCTCCGTTGGCAACCGCTACACTCGCAAGGATGCCGATGTTAGCAGCGTTTGTACCAAGCGCCGTCAAGGTGCCGACAATGCTGTCAGCGAAAAGGCCTTTGGCGTCGTCAACCGTTGTGGCGGCATTGAATTCATTCTTACGCGGAAACGGGATGAGCGCCGTGTTGACTGCCGGTGTTGCTGCGCGATCGACCTGAACAAAGTCGCCTGAGCGGAGAACAGCGCCGTTATTTTGGCGATGGGTATTCCGGTTGCGCAGCGTAACGGTATTGAGGCCGATTATATTTCCCGCTGAGCCCTGAAGCGCCGATACCGGCAGTTCGAGGGCAATCGTATGACAATTGTAGCCGGCAAAGGAATCACGCGAGCGGTTTAATAGTGTCGGATCAGGCGTTCCGCCCAAAACCGATGTGACGAAGCGGCCAAAAGCCGGAATGTCGAAATAAAACGGATCATCGGTCATTCCCGCATAGAACTGAACCCCGTTATTTGTGGTGACAACGAACGGGTTGGCCGTTGCCGCAAGTCTCGGAAGTGTTGTCGGAGCGGTAAAGTCGGGCGGACGCGCGCCTCGTTTGCCCCTAAGGTAAATCGAAGCAGTCTGAGGAACTGTCCGCGAGGTCTGTTCGGAAAATTGTACGTCTATAAACCTGTCGGCAACTGCATCTCCGGTATTTTCAATCTCAAAACGATATAGGATCCCGCTCGGAAAATAACCTAGATTCATTTGCTCCGCCGGGACAATAAATCCCGCAACCGTCATGATCAACACCACTCGGGTATTGTCGTTCGGATTGAGAAACAAAAATGCGTCGCCCAGATCTGCACCAGGGTCATCGGCGACCGAGGTTGATTCCGCATGGTCAGCCGCTCTGACCTCAGCGAGTGGCATGAAAATATTGAAAAAAGTGACCGAAAGGATCACTGCTAAGGCTGTCCATCTTTTTGAATGTGTGATTAACATATTTTCTCCTCCTGTTAATTTAGAAAACGTCAGCGCCTGCCCATAGGCACCTGTTGCCAACGGGTTAGCGATCTTGCATTCAGACCACCGTGCAAAAAAGAGAGCTGTTTGCTCTTGCCAAGATTTATTTTGCTAACTTGCAGTGTAAACCTTTTTAGGCCGCAAGTCCATATTTAGTTGATTCGTGAAAACGGGAAGGGCGGATTCAAAAAATCTAATATCTCCGGAATAAAAATCCTCTAATCTGAATTGCCAGCAAAAGGTCGCGCCAAAGAACAAAAAATGCCCGCTTTGCTCTTATACCTCGCCAAAGATATTATCGTTAAGCGAGCTTGTCTGTATTATTGACGACTTTATGAATTCCGAACTTATACGAAATTTCTCAATTATCGCCCATATCGACCACGGCAAATCGACGCTCGCCGACCGAATTTTGCAGTTAACGGGAGCGGTAGCCGAGCGCGATATGGAGGCCAAGTTTATCGATGATATGGACATCTAACGCGAGCGCGGCATCACGATAAAGTCACACGCCGTCCTGCTCGACTACAAAGCAAAGGACGGCAAGGCTTACGTT
>CAZUEI010000265.1:0-3453 GCA_964618985.1 uncultured Chloracidobacterium sp. | reverse complement strand
TGCAGGATGAAACCGGCGGATTTACGGCGTTTATCCCGTGGACATTCCAACGCGAGAACACCGCATTAGGCCGCAAAATAAAAGAAGAACCAACCGGCATCGACTATCTGCAAATGCTCGCCGTCTCGCGGCTGTTTCTTGACAACATTCAGCACATCCAGGCATCATGGCTCACTCAGGGCCTAAAACTCGGACAGACAGCCTTGCGTTTCGGTGCTGACGACATGGGCTCGATCATGATCGAAGAAAACGTCGTCTCCGCCGCAGGTGCCGACAACGAAGCCAACGAACGCGACCTTCGCTACCAGATCCGCGAAGCCGGTTTCACGCCCCAGCAGCGTGATATTCTCTATAATTATATCAACCGCGACGGTGTCGTTGATCTGGACAAGCGCGAGTCGATGAAGCTGAATCAGCTAACAGTGGCGTTTGCAGACTAGCCCACGCCCGCACAAATTTTCTGAGGGAGGGACGAAAATGAATCAAGTTCAACGACTCTCTGTAGTCACATTACTTACAACAATTTTATTCATGGTACCGCTAGCGAAGGCAGACACGGTTACCGAGTGGAACATTCGCATTTGCGACATTGCCGCACCCGCGTCTCCGGACGCTCCAACCGCGAATCGGACGCTCGCGATCGTGCATACCGCCATCTACGAGGCGGTGAACGCGATCACAAACCGTTATCCGGCAGGAACTCTGACAATTGATGCCGCACGGGGAGCGTCCGTCGATGCCGCTGTTGCCGCAGCAAGCTACGCAACACTTATTCAGCTTGTTCCCGCAAAGAAAGCTGATATCGAGTCTATCTATCAAAGCGCTATAGCATCGATCACGGACGGAAAGGCGAAGACCGACGGGATCGCCGTGGGTGAAAAGGCAGCGGCAGCGGTGCTCGCAGTGCGCACCGATGACGGGTTTTCGATCATTGAGAACTACCGGCCTTACACGATCGCGGGCGTCTATGTTCCTACGATGGTGCCGGCCGTTCCACACTGGCCGCAGAGAAAGCCGTGGCTAATGACTGGACCGAGCCAATTCCGTCCCGGCCCGCCGCCCGCGCTCAACAGCGAACTTTGGGCACGCGACTATAACGAGGTAAAGGCGCTCGGCGCAAAGAAAAGCACGACTCGGAACGCCGACCAAACCGACATCGCACGGTTTTGGGAAGCAACTCTTCCACCGATCTATCATGGGCTCATTCGGTCAGTCGCGACGATGCCCGGCCGCGAGATCACGCAGAATGCGCGTCTATTGATGGCCGTAACTCAGGCTGCTGACGATGCTCTAATCGCAGTATTTGACGCCAAGTATCACTTCAATTTCTGGAGGCCGATTACTGCGATCCGCAATGGAGATATCGACGGCAATGATCGAACCGAACGCGATCCTTCCTGGGTGCCTTTCATCTCGACACCCATGCATCCTGAATATCCATGTGCGCATTGCATCATCTCTGGCACCATTGGAACTGTTTTACAGGCAGAGATCGGAAACGCGGCTTTGCCGATCCTAAAAACCACGAGCACTACGGCGAACAACGTCGAGCGCAAATGGATGAAGATCGAGGATTTTATCCAAGAGGTCGCAAATGCTCGAATCTACGACGGGGTGCATTACCGCAACTCTACTGAAATCGGCACGGCGATGGGTAGAAAGATCGGGGACCTTGCGGTCGCTAAATACCTTCGGCCCGTTAAATAGAACGACAAAACGCGAGCTCATAATAGTTGCGGCGCCGGCGACGATCTGAATGAAACATGCAAACCGCCAGAAATATTCTACTCATTCGCCCAGAGAATTTTGGTTACAATGTAGAAACCGCCGCGTCTAATGAATTTCAGAATAAAACAGCTGATCAAGACGAAAATTTGATCAAACAACTCACCCTGGCGGAATTTGATCAATTCGCTGAAGCCCTGTACTCGAAAGGCATCAAGATTCGTGTTGTTGAGGATACCGACTTGCCTCGGAAACCTGACGCGATCTTTCCGAATAATTGGGTATCGTTTCACGAGGACGGAACCGTTGTGCTTTACCCAATCTGCGCCGAGAATCGCCGCAGCGAGAGGCGGATGGAAATTATCGAGGCGCTAGGGACAGAGTTCCGGATCGAAAAGATCATCGACCTTTCGCATTTCGAAAACGAGAACCGCTTTCTTGAAGGCACCGGAAGCATTGTTTTTGACCATGCAAACAAAATTGCCTACGCATCTCTTTCGCCCCGGACAGATGAAGAACTCTTTACGGAAATCGCACGAACTCTGGGCTATGCACCTATGAGTTTCAGAGCCGTTGATATTAATGGCCGAGCGATCTATCACACAAATGTAATGATGTGCATCGGTGTTGGTTTTGCGGTAATTTGTCTTGAAAGCATTGAAAACGCTGCAGAAAAGGAAGAGGTCATTGGATCTTTGAAGAGGAACGGCCTCGAAACTATTGATATAAGTTTCGAGCAGATGAACAAATTTGCGGGGAATATGCTGACAGTTGCCGGCGAGAACGGAAAAGTATTTCTCGTGCAATCCCAAAGTGCTTTTGATTCGTTAAGAAAAGAACAAATAGCGGATTTGGAGAAATATTGCGAGCTGCTTCCGATCCCGATTCCGACTATTGAAAAGATCGGCGGCGGAAGCGCGAGATGCATGATGGCGGAATTATTCTTACCGGAACTCAACAGATAAGCAACGTGGCCGCAAAAATAACAGCATTTCTGATCACGATGATCGCGGGGCTCGCCTCCGGCGTTGTGATCTTCTTTTTCATGCTGCTTGCGATGAACGGCTTTAGCGAGAGCGACTCGATGTGGGGGCTTGGGGCCTACGTTTTACTGGCGTTGATCGTTGCGATCCTCTCGAGCACCGGAGCCTTATTTCTGGTCGGTGCTCTGACGAAAAAACAATTAAGCCCGGTTGCGTGCGTGCTTATAGCTGTCCCGGTATTTTCGATCCTGAGTATCGGACTTGAGATAGTTTGCAGCCTGATCGGAGTCGGTGTGGCTGAACTCGTACGGGTTAAATTCTGATCGCAACTCTTACCCAACTATTACAAACCATTTCCCGCCAACCTGTTACTCTAAAACTGTCATATTTTAGCTTGCCGTTTAATTCTTAATGCAAAACGTCCTCGATTTTGAGAAACCACGCACTGGCATCAATTGGAAAAACGTTGCGATCATCACATTTTTTCACGCTCTCGCTATTCCTGTATTTTTCACATTCAGTTGGCAGAATTTTGCGGCGTTGATAATTGGAAACTGGATCGTCGGCAGCCTCGGTGTCGGGTTGGGCTGGCATCGATTGCTGACTCACCGCAGTTTTAAAGCGCCGAAATGGCTTGAATACACACTGACAGCTTTAGGCACGATGTCCGTTCAGGATCCGCCTGACAAATGGGTCGCAACGCACCGCATTCATCATGCGTTTGTTGATTCGGACAGGGACCCGC
>CAZUEI010000264.1:0-3472 GCA_964618985.1 uncultured Chloracidobacterium sp. | reverse complement strand
TCGCCGATGCAGCGTGAGATAGCCGTCACCATCCGGTACAAGGAAAAGCAGACGGACACACCGATCTTGCTTGGGGTAACGCCTTATTACGAATTCACACAATCGCAATACATCAGTTACGGAAGATTTATCATAGACTCGGACCTTCAAGAGAGGTCTAACGTCGTCGTGTTGGGGCAGGACCTTGTAAAAGCTCTGTTCCCGAATGGCGATGATCCGATCGGCGCGGAGATCAAGATCGACGGAAATCCATTTCACGTGGTCGGCGTGATGAGCGTGCTAGGATCATTCTTTGGCCAGTCACGGGACAATATCGCATTTATCCCGCTCACCACAAACCAGAAATACTATCCGCGGATCGATCCGCCCATGACGGTCTTTGTCATTATCATCCGTCCCAGAACGCGTGCCGACGTCAAACAAACTATTGACGAATCACGCGATATTCTTCGCACTCGCCGCGGAGTGAAATATGGCGAAAAGGATAATTTTGGCATTTCATCGCAAGACGCTTTGCTTGATATTTACAATCAATTAACTGGCGCGACCTATCTCGTTCTGACGGCGATCTCGGCCGTGGCGTTGATGATCGGCGGTATCGGGGTCATGAACATAATGCTGGTTTCTGTGACTGAGCGAACAAAGGAGATTGGTATTAGAAAAGCAGTAGGTGCGACGCGATCCGGAATTATGTCACAATTTCTTATCGAGGCCATTATGCTGACTGCCGTCGGAGGATCGATCGGTGTCTTTATCGGCGAAATGCTAAGTTTTTTGATCAACGCATACTCGCCATTGCCTGCATATATACCGGTTTGGGCTATAATTCTGGGCCTCGTCGCGTCGGCAGGCGTCGGTGTCGTCTTTGGCGTATTTCCCGCCTGGAAGGCCGCAAATCTCGATCCGATCGAAGCCCTGCGCTTCGAATAACTCCCGCACGTCCCGAAACCAATTCCTGTGCCACTCGTATTATTTACGCACTTTAGATAGTCTTTAAGTGGATGAATTTTACCGAAACAATAAAACTCGCTTTTGACGCGATCTGGGCTCATAAGCTGCGGTCGTTTCTGACGCTGTTGGGGATGATCATCGGCGTGACGGCGTTTATGGTCGTGCTGTCGCTGCTGCAGGGGTTTAATGCTTATGTCGATGAAAAGATCGCGGGTATCGGTTCGAATTCATTTACCGTGCGTCGTTTCAGTTTTGACGATTTTAAGGACACCGACTCGCTGGCGGCAGCCCAGCGAAGAAACAAGGACCTGACCCTCGACGAACGGGATTTTATACGCGAACGTGCCCAGTTGATCGACAAGATCGGTGTGAAGGCTCCGAGCGGCGGTATGACGCGAGAGGTAAAGCGGGATGCCGAGGTTCTGCGGGACGTATCGATCATCGGAGCTGAACCGGTCATCGCCGAGATCGAGAAACTTGATATTGCCGAAGGAAGATTTTTTACGGCCGCTGAAAACGACAACGCGATGCGCGTTGTCTATATCGGGATGGACGTTGCGAAAAAGCTCTTTCCGCAAGGTAACGTGATCGACGGCGAGATTGATATTCAGGGTATTCCTTACCGCATTATCGGTATCCAAACCCCGAAAGGTACGGTCTTTGGACAACCGCAGGACAATTTTGTCGAGATGCCGATCAAGACCTATGGCAAGGCATTTGGTGGGTTGATACGCGGGCGGGCGCCGTACTTTGTCGTGACGGCAAAGAATGACAAGGTTTTCAACGACGCCGTTGAAGAAGTGCGCACGCTGATGCGCATCAAGCGAAAGCAGGTCTTCGGTGAAAAGGACACGTTTGGTATTCTCACGCCAGACGCGATCACCGGCATACGTGACCGCATCCTTGGCCCGACATTTCTCGTAATAATTTTGGTTCCGACGATCGCTCTGGTGGTTGGAGCTATCGTCATCATGAACATAATGCTTGTGTCGGTTACCGAACGCACAAAAGAGATCGGCATCAGAAAGAGTCTCGGAGCGCGGCAGGCTGACATTTTGAAACAGTTCCTTTTTGAAGCGGCTACGCTCTCTGCGATCGGCGGCATCATTGGTTTGATCGTTGCCGAACTGCTCGGGATCGTTATCACTGCTTTTGTGTTTCAAACCCGAATTCCGCTGTGGTCGGCTTTTTTTGCCATCGCGGTTTCCGGCGGCGTTGGTATTTTGGCAGGCCTGTTCCCGGCATGGAAAGCCGCGAGGCTCGATCCGATCGAGGCGTTGAGAGCCGATTAGTATTAAATGAAATTTGTTACCAGTTCATTTTACGAGAATCTCAAGATGGCGTTCGACACGCTGCGTGGGAATAAGCTGCGTTCGTTTTTGACTATCCTCGGCGTGGTCGTCGGCGTCATCACCGTGATGCTGATCTCGTCCATCATCAGCGGCATTAATGTCGCGGTCGAAAAAGAGGTCGAGAAATTTGGGACGCGGTCGATCATTCTTTTTAAGATGAATATCGGTATCAGAACGAGTTCTCCTACACGCGAAGAACGCATGCGCAAGCCTCTGACGCTCGATGATTCCGAAGCTATCGCTAATTTAGGCTCTGTCGAAACTTCTGTTCCTTTCCTGAATATCTCAAACAATTTTTTTGGCCAAAAGATCAATGTAACGGGAAAAAACGGCAAAACTTCGAGTTCGGTTCAACTTTTTGGAACCGTTCCCGATATAGAGAAAGCACCGAATGAAGTAATGATCGACGGACGCTGGTTCTCAGGGGCGGAAAACGAGGCGAAGGAAAATGTTTGTGTTATCGGCGATTTTGTAAGAGAAACCTATTTCCCCTATGAATCTCCGATCAGTCAGCGAATCGAAATTGGCGGGCTGGAATTTCGGATCATAGGGCTGCTTCAAAAACAGGAACAGCTTTTCGGGGGAGGAGGCGGAAATAATGATCAATCAAATAGAATTTACATGCCGATGGGGGCGGCTTTTAAACTAAAGCCGAACGCGGAAGAGCTTTACATTCAGGCAGTAGCGAGAGAAGGCTCGCTCAATAAAGCTAAGGATGATATTGAGGCTTTGTTAAGGCAGCGGCGCCAGGTAAATTTTGGGGATCCGAACAATTTCGACATGCAAACGTCCGCCAGCCTGATCGAGCAGTTTTCTGCGATCACCGGCGGAGTGTTTCTTGCGATGATAGTGATCTCGTCCGTTGGTCTGATGATCGGTGGGATCGGTGTGATGAATATTATGCTCGTTTCCGTAACCGAGAGAACTCGCGAAATAGGTATTCGCAAAGCCATTGGTGCAAAACAAAGCGACATACTGCTTCAGTTTCTAATCGAGGCTGCGACGTTGACGGGATTTGGCGGCGTTCTCGGCCTTCTGATCGGTTGGCTTCTTACATTCGGCGTGAGGTTGATAATGCCATCCTATGTGCCGATCTGGGCGCCGATCGCCGGTTTCGGCGCGAGCGTCGGTATAGGGATAATTTTTGGGCTGTTCCCAGCGTGGAAAGC
>CAZUEI010000263.1:1563-3481 GCA_964618985.1 uncultured Chloracidobacterium sp. | reverse complement strand
CCAAGAAATTTTCCGAGCACATTTCGCGGCAATGTCTTTCCGTAGCCCACCGAGGCAAAAAGATCATCGGGCCGGCTCAAACCGTATTCATTAGCGATACGGCGCAACTCGTTATCGTTATTGAGAAATTTCTTGGCAGGAACGCGGAATTTCTCAGCTTCTTTCTCAAGAAGTTTACGGCCCAGCTCGATGGATTGAGTCCGCTGTTCCTGTGATATCCAGTGTCGTATGCGGTTACGTGCCCTCGATGTGACAGTATGATTTAGCCAATCTCCCGACGGTTCTGAATTCGGGGTTGTCAAAATCTCGACGACATCGCCGTTTTGAAGCTCGCTTCTGAGAGGAACAATGCGGCCGTTTATCTTGGCTCCGGTACAGGTGTCGCCGACCACCGAATGGATCGCATATGCAAAATCTATCGGCGTTGCACGGCGCGGCAACTGTATCACTTTACCCATTGGCGTAAATGCATAGACGTCCTTTGGAAAGAGGTCGAGTTTGAGGCTTTCGATAAAATCTTCGGAATCCTCGGTGTCCTTTGTATTTTCCACCAATGGCAGCAGGAGTTTTTCGACGGTCTTTCTAAGCTCGTCAAGCCCTTCGTCCTCTTCTCTTTTGCCAAGAGCGCTTTCCTTGTATTTCCAATGAGCCGCGACGCCCTCTTCTGCGACGTGGTGCATTTCCTCAGTCCTGATCTGAACCTCAAACGATTGTCCGTCGCTGCCGATGACCGACGTATGCAAGGATTGATATAGATTGTCCCGCGGAATTGCGATCCAATCCTTAAAACGTTCCGGCACGGGAGTCCAGATGTCGTGGATGACGCTAAGCGTTAAATAACAATATTTTCTATCGTTTGGTGTAATGATACGGGCCGCGATCAAGTCGTAAACCTGCTCGATCATTATCTTTTGCTTCTTTAGTTTCTTCCAGAGCGAATAGAGACGCTTCACACGGCCCTCTATCTCAATGAACGGAACTTCATTCTCGGTCAACTTTTCGGCAATTGTCGTTTTTATCTTTTCCAGTGCGGCTTCGAGTTCGGGGCGGCGGGCATCGACCTCTTTTGCAAGGCGCTTGTACTCGTCCGTATAAAGGTTTTGAAAGGCAAGGTCCTCGAGCTCGCTGCGCATTTTGCCCATTCCGAGACGATGTGCAATAGGAGCGTAAATGTCGAGCGTTTCCTGCGAAATGCGCTCTCGCTTTTCGGGCTTGAGATACTGCATCGTCCGCATGTTATGCAGACGATCAGCGAGCTTGATCAAAACGACCCGAACGTCCGTGGTCATTGCCAAAACCATCTTGCGAACATTCTCGGCCTGCTGTTTTTCTTTGGATAAGTCGCTGATATGCGCGATCTTTGTCAGGCCGTCAACCAGCAGTGTTATCTCATCGCCGAAGTATGAGCGGATCGTATCGAGATCAACAAGAGTGTCCTCGACAACGTCATGCAGTAGGCCCGTCGAGACGCTTTTCTCATCGAGACGCATTTCGGCCAGGATCTCGGCAACCTCAAGCGGGTGAACAAGATACGGCTCACCAGAGGCGCGTGTCTGGCCGCGATGATGGAGAGCAGAGAATAGATAAGCGCGCCGGATAAGATCGACGTCGGCACCAGGCCGATTTGTTGAAACTGTCGAAATTACATCCTCAATGCGAATCATAGTCGAATAATGAATTTCAATTTTCCAATTTTGAATTGTTTAAGAGTTTCTCATTCGTAATTCAAAATTCGTAATTCAAAATTGAAAAAACGATGCCCAATTCAATTGTAATTGAGCATCGCCTGACTTAAAAAGAAAAATCTGACTTATTTTTTGTTTGCTGCGGCGTTACTTACCGCATTTCCGCCGGTCTTTTCGGCTTCTTTCACCGCTTCGCGCTCGTCGATCTCAGCCTGTATCTTTTTGACTACGTC
>CAZUEI010000263.1:0-1463 GCA_964618985.1 uncultured Chloracidobacterium sp. | reverse complement strand
TGATCGATCAATTTCGTTCCTTCTTCGATACAGCCTTTTAGAGTTTCGTAATCCTCAGCACTTTCGGGTTTAACGAACTGAAATGTTTGTTTGCCATCCTTAGTGACAGTCTTTTTGGTCTTATCGGTATCGGTAATATTGTTGGCGCAAGTATTTTTCTTGTTTGCTAGAGACGTGAACGCCTCAGCTCTATGTTCGGGAAGAATATTAGTATTTGCCGCTCTCGCAGTAACCCAGCTTAGCCACTCATCAGTTTTCTGAAGATTTTCGTAAAGACTGGCGATCGCTTTATAAGAGCTCTGGTCTTTAGGATTTTGCTGCAGTGCTTTTTGATACTGGACTATGGCTTCTTCAGCCTTAGCAAGATCCTTCCGGTTACCAATGAATTCCGAATGCAGAGTTCGCGCCAAAAATAATTGTGCAAATTTACCCTCTTCTGTTTCACCTTTAGGATCGCGCGAAATTGCATCGCGGAAAAGCCGTTCCGCCTCAGGAAATTTACGGTCCTTATATGCGTTCGAGCCGTCAACCAAACTTTTTCGAGCCATGATCTGGTTGTAATACGGGCAACCCGATCCGACCAAAACGGTGAATATTATGAATAAAAAAACCCCTAAACGAGAGAAGTTCATCATTTGACTCCATCGCTGCCGAGTGTTTCGAAGCCTAACATCTTAATTTCGTCAGACTCCTAATAAAGAATCGGCAAAATTATTCTAAATCATCTATCTGCAAGCCGATTGGCTCGGCACCGGCAGTTTTGACGGCATCAATTACCCTCACGACATCACCGTACCGCACAGCCTTTGGCGACTTAATAAAAAGTGTTTTTTCGACCTCATTCGTGCCTTCGCGAAAGGCGCCCTCGGCCTCTCTTTTCTTGAAAACATCGCGAAGTTTATCCGTCAGCCGTTGCGTATCCGATACATCGCCAAAGCCCTCGTTATTAAGCGTTATAGCTTTTGTTTGTTGGTTAATTCCGACAACCAACGTCAATGGATTTGGTTTAACATTCTGCATCTGCTCATCTTTCGGCTCTGCGGGAACTTTGGCCTCAAAGCGGCTCGGCTTGAGCGGCGTGATGACCATAAAGATGATGAGCAAAACCAACAGCACATCGATCAGGGGCGTTACATTAATATGTGGGGATGCTCCCTCAGAGCTGCCACCCGTTGACATTCCCATATCACTACCTTCCTGTAAATCACGCGGCACATTTTGCCGCAGGTAAAAACCTATTTCGCAGGCGCTGCCGGTGCAGACTCGACGCCTTTCTTCTTGTCTGCCACAAGACCGATCTTGTCGATATCCGCTTTGCGGATAGTATCGACCGCCTGGACCACCTTGCCGTAATCGACATCAACGTCGGCTTTAATATACACAACACGCTTTTCGGGCGTCTTGCCTTCCATACGTCGTTTGACCACATCTTCGAGAGCGTCTATCGGAAATTCCTGTTTGCC